>NZ_CP136709.1:1817500-2117500 GCF_032926325.1 Aestuariibaculum lutulentum | reverse complement strand
TATTACCAACCTATTCAGGTAGACGGTAAAGACATGTACGAAATCGTAGATGTGCTTGAAGACGAATAAAAACAACACTAAAACAATTAATGGGAACACCATAGCAACCATAGCAACGCTCTCTTTTAATGAGGGCGTTTTTTTTTGAAATATAAATTCCTTACTCTTTTTTTTTTGCACAGCAAGCAAGGGTTTACTACTTTTTGTGTGTTATTGATTAATAAACAATCAACTCAAATCCAAGAACTAAAACTTTTTGAGAATACACCTTTTATTAAATGAAACCATACAAACTTCTATCTTACACTTTATTATTATCCGTTTTAATATTTTCATGTAAAACTCCAAACACTTCTGAAAAGCCACTTGAAAACACCACACTCCACCCTCCATTAATGGGATGGGCATCGTGGAACAACTATCGCGTAAATATTAATGAAGATATTATTCTAGGGCAGGCTGATGCTTTAGTAAATCAAAAATTAAATGATTATGGTTACACGTACTTAAACATAGACGATGGTTATTTTGGAGGTCGAGATGAAAACGGGAAAATAAAATCTCATGAAACTCGTTTTCCCTCTGGCATGAAAGCCATGGCGGATTATATTCACTCCAAAGGATTAAAAGCAGGCATCTATTCTGATGCTGGCATTAACACCTGCGCCTCTTACTGGGACAAAGACACTATTGGTGTTGGCATGGGTTTATACGGTCATGATAAACAGGATTTAAACTTGTTTTTAAAAGAATGGGATTTCGATTTTATAAAAGTAGACTGGTGCGGCGGCGAATGGTTAGGACTTGATGAAGAATCGAGATATACTGAAATTGGTAAACTTGCTAAATCTATAAAACCTTCTGTAATTTATAATGTTTGCCGTTGGAAATTCCCTGGCAAATGGGTGACACAAGTCGCTAATTCCTGGCGAATAAATGGTGACTTAGCAGATACTTTTGAATCGGCTTTAAAAACCATCGACGCCAATGCCGATTTATGGCCTTACAGTTCCTACGGACATTATAACGATATGGATATGCTTCAGGTGGGACGTGGTATGACTTACGAGGAAGATAAAACTCAGTTCTCGATGTGGTGTTTAATGCATTCGCCTCTTTTGTTAGGAAATGACTTAACCGCACTATCGGAAGAAACCAAAGAAATCATAACCAACGAAGAACTTATTGAATTAAACCAAAGCACATTTGTTTACCAAGCCAGAAGAGTGATTGATTACGGCGAAACTGAAATCTGGGCAAAACCGGTAGCATCAACAATGAGTGGTATTGTAGCGGTTGCTTTATTAAACAGAACTAATGAGCAACAAGACATTAGCTTTAAGTTAAAAGATATTGGAATTGACGCTTCAGAAGGTTATAACACTAAAGATTTGTGGTCTAAAGCGGTTCAGCCAACTTCAAAAGAGTCTACTATAACTAAATCGGTTGCTCCTCACGGGGTTGTTGTTTTAAAAATTACAGGAACATCTGTTCCGTATAACGTTTTTCAATATAAAGACAAAAAACAAAACTAACAGACATAAAAAAGGCTTGGATAAACCAAGCCTTTTTTTAATATTTTCAAACTGAATATTAATTGCAGTTTACAATCACTTTTACCGATTGACTACTATCTGCCTGAACTTCGAAAGCCTTAGCTACTTCGTTCAAAGGGAAACGGTGCGTAATAATTGGTGTTACATCTACTTTACCACTTTCAACTAACGCGATAGCTTCAGCGAAATCTTCATCTGTATAGAATAAAGATCCTTGTACATTTAAACGTTTGTAAACAACCAAATTAGGGTTCAACGTTGTTTCTTTACTGTAAATAGCCAAAACCGTCATTTTCCCATCAGGAGCTAAAAGTTCTAAACATTGTGCAAACAAAGCACTCACTCCCGTACATTCGAAAACCGAAGTTAAATTCGGTAATTTCCCTGTATAATCAAGAGCATTAACCTCGCCATACTGCTCAACAATAAAATCTTTTAAATTCCCATCTTTTGTTGGATTAAACGTAAACTTAGCTCCTAATGTTTTAGCTAACTCAAGACGTTTTTCACTAATATCAGTCGCGATAATATTCTCAATACCTTTACTTTTCAAAGCAGCAATAGTTACTAAGCCAATGGTACCACAACCCGACACTAATACATTATCTGATGACGTTAAATGTGTTTTATTAATCGCTGCCAAACCAACGGTTAACGGCTCTAAAAGCGCGCCTTTTTCACTGTTAATTTTATCAGATATTTTAAGGATGTTTTTCCCTAACTGTGCCTGATCAATTTTTACTTGTCTAGCAAATCCGCCAGGAGCCAACCCTAAACCTACACCATTATACATCGGATTAACCACCACGCGATCGCCAACATTTAAGCCTTCGACATCTTTACCAACAGCTGTTAACTCTCCACTAAACTCATGTCCTAAAACAGAACCTGCTGGCACCAACCCTTCGTGGTAGATATGCAAATCTGTTCCGCAAATACCGGTTGCTCCTACTTTAATTATTACGCTATCGTCTGTTAAGTTTGGTAAATCTCTTTCTTCCACTTGTATATTATGGATACCCTGGAATACACCTGATGGATTATTTTCTTTCATCTTTTCTTCGCTATTTTTTAATCATTTTATACTTATAGTAAAGATACAACCTTTACAATAGTTGATTATAAGGATTTAACAAAATACAACACTGAAAATCGAAAATTTAACAACAGATTAAGAAATTTAAGACTTTGGTAATATTGACTTATTAATCTATTACATGTGGTGTTCGTCATGAGATTCAGCCGCGTTTTCTCCAGACTGATTCATCTCCATAGCATGGTCATACTGGCAACACCCCGGTAAATTTTTATAAGCTTCTTCGCTTCCTGCAACTTTTTCTGTATCGTATCCTGAAGCAGCAATAGCCTTATGAATGGCCATAGCATCGGTTTTTGAACCATCAAAAGCGACATCGATTTTCTTTTTGTTAACATCCCAATCTGCTTTAGCTACACCTTCAACAGCATTAACTGCTTTCTCAATAGTATTTTTACACATCCCGCAATTACCGCGAACACCAAAAGACAATTCGGTTAACGCAACATCTCCAGCCATTTCTGTTTGTGTTGATTCGGCTTCTCTCTTTGTTTCATTTTTGCAGCTTACTAAACCTAACACCGCAATAACTGCTACACTTAAAATTACTTTTTTCATGATTTTTAATTTATTTGATTATTCTATATTTTGTTTTACTTCTCCACAGGTTAACATGGCGTCTCCGAAATACGGATTTAAAATTTTATCTTCTTTGCTTAACCAATAGGCTCCGTTATTATCATTGGCCATTGGGCAAAACTCTAAAAAGACTTTTTCATTTATTCCGAAGGATTGAACAGCACTTATTAAGGCATCGGACAATCCTTTAAAATACTGTCTTTGCGCTTCAATGTTAGAAGAATTTAAAATAGACGCTGTATTATTTTCTATCGCTTTTAACTGAGACATCCATCGCATGTGAGCTTCATTTTCTTTCAACAATTTCATATCGACTTTCATCAGGCTTTTTTCTAAATTTTGAGATGCCTTAGATGCGGTTTCTGTATCTCCTGCAACCAAAGCATCTTTTAAAACAATATACTGGTGATACACAGATTTTAGCTGCGACTGAAAATCTTTAGACACTGTCAACCTATTTGTTTCCTGTTCCTCAGATTCCATCTTCATTTCTTTTGGATGGTTCATCATCGATTTTTTGCCTTGTAATTGCGCTGCAGCATCAACAGTAAAGGTGCCGTTAGTAACAATTTCATCACCTGCATTTAATCCTTCTAAAATTTCAAAAGTCTCTCCTAAACGATTTCCTAAAATCACTTCACGCATTTCGAAAACAGAGGCTGTTTGACTGGCTTTTAAGTACACTACTGAACGCTCTCCCGTCCACATCACAGCGGTAGCTGGAATGGTCAACATGTTTTCATGGTGTGCATTACCTCCTTTAATTTCAGCCTGAACAAACATCCCTGGTTTAAATTCTCCATCTGTATTTTTAAGAACCACACGTAAACTCACGGTTCTGGTATTGGCGTTAAGTACCGGATCTACAAAATCGACTTTACCATGAAATACTTTTCCCGGATAAGCTTTAGCTGTAACCTCAATAGGCTGTCCTTTTTTAAACCGTGATATTTGATTTTCATACACATCGAAATTAGCCCATACCGTGCCTAAATTGGCAATTTTTAAAAGTGGCTGACCTTGTTTAATATAATCACCCTCATTGATTAATTTTTGTGTTACCACACCCGAAACAGTTGCATACACAGGAAGATTTTCCTTAACCTTTCCGGTGGTTTCAATATTATTGATTTGACTATCGGAAAGTTTCCATAATTTCAATTTATTCCTCACAGCCTGATACAAATCCGGTTGCGATTCCTTCAACGAAAACGCTGTTAACAATTCCTGCTGAGCCGCGTACAATTCTGGAGAATACACTGTAGCCAACAATTGCCCCTTTTTAACAGCTTCCCCTGTAAAACTAATATTCAATTTTTCAATTCTACCGGAAACGAAACTTACCTGAACAGCATTTTCACTTTCATTTTCAGCAATTTTACCTGATAAATTAATACCATGTTCTTCGCCGGCCGCATTTCCAACCACGGTTGTTTGAATATTAGCCAAAGCCATGGCATTTTCGGTAAGTTTAAACTGATCAGCACTTAACCCCTCTGAACCGGCTTCTGCAGGAATTAAATCCATACCACAAATAGGACAATCTCCAGGTTCAGGCTGCATAATTTGTGGATGCATCGAGCAGGTCCACATTTGTGTTTCCGATATTTCAGGATCGTGAGCATGCTCTGTTTCCTGCATTGATTTCCCTCCAAATAATACCCAACCTAACAAAAGGCCAACACCTAAAATCGCTGCATAAATTATATATTTTTTCATCTGTTAATATTTTATTGTTTTTTAATTGTCAGATGGAATGCCCTAATTTTTACATTGGTTAATATACCATGATTGATTAATAGACATTTCATTATTTATATTTTTACTTTTCTTAATCTTAATGCATTTGTAATTACTGACACCGAACTAAAACTCATCGCCAAGGCAGCAATCATAGGTGATAATAATATCCCGAAAAACGGATATAAAACACCCGCAGCCACTGGTACACCAAGCGTGTTATAAATTAGAGCAAAAAACAGATTTTGTTTAATATTCTTCATTACCGCATGACTTAAATGCCTCGCTTTTACAATACCTTGTAAATCGCCTTTTACTAAGGTTATCATAGCGCTTTCAATAGCCACATCGGTTCCAGTTCCCATGGCAATTCCCACATTGCTTTTCGCCAACGCCGGTGCATCGTTAATACCATCGCCAGCAACAGCAACCGTTCTACCTTGTTTTTGAAGTTCTTCCACTTCTTTCAATTTGTCTTCAGGTAACATACCAGCTTTAAATTCGGAAAGATTTAACTCTTTAGCCACAGCTTGTGCCGTGTCGTGATTATCACCGGTAAGCATAATCACATCAATACCTTTACTTTGCAATTTCTTTATAGCCGCTTTACTGGTTTCTTTAATTTTATCACCAATAACCACATAACCTATAACCTCATTTTCAACAGCCAGGTAGGACACCGTTTTACCTTGTTTCTGATAAGTTTTAACTTCCTCTTCCATCTGCGAATTAATATCAGCTTTTAAATAACCCATCATTTTAGGATTTCCCAAAGCCACTTTATGGTCTCCAATAATAGCTTCAACACCTTTTCCAGTCACTGCATTAAATTGCTCCGATTGCAGAGTTTTAGTTTGATGCATCTTACCATACTTCACCGTTGCTTCAGCTAATGGATGTTCACTATTGGTGTTTAAGGATACAATATATTGCAACACCTCATTTTCCGTTAGGACTTCACTAAAAACACCAATTTTTTCCACGCTTGGTTTACCTTCTGTAATGGTTCCTGTTTTATCGATAATTAAAGCATCCACTTTATTCATCAACTCTAAGGCCTCGGCATTTTTAATAAGAACACCATGCTGTGCACCGCGACCAACACCAACCATAACCGACATAGGCGTTGCTAAGCCTAAGGCACAAGGACAGGCTATGATTAATACCGCAATCGCATTAACCAAAGCAAAAACGTAAGCAGGATCTGGTCCCCAAATAGCCCAAACGACAAATGTGATTACTGAAATAATAACCACAATAGGCACAAAATAAGCAGATACTTTATCGGCTAAATTCTGAATGGGTGCACGACTTCGGCTGGCATCATTCACCATATGAATAATTTGTGATAACAAGGTATCGCTACCAACTTTTTCAGCTTTCATTAAAAACGACTGATTACCATTAATTGTTCCACTACTAACCTTATCTCCTAGCTGTTTATCTACAGGAACAGGTTCTCCGGTGATCATCGACTCATCGACACTCGAGTTTCCTTTAACCAAAACGCCATCTACCGGAATTTTGTCACCGGGTTTTACTTTAAGAATATCGTTAATTTGAATGCTATCAATTCCAACCTCAACCTCCTCATCATCTATCATTTTAATGGCTTTATTTGGCGCCAGTTTCAATAATTCCTTTACAGCTGAATTGGTTTTACTATGTGCTCGCGCTTCCAACAACTGTCCTAAAAGTACCAACGTTAAAATAACAGTTGCCGCTTCGAAATACACGTGCACTGCTCCTGATTCAGTTTTAAACTGTGCTGGAAACATATCTGGTAACAGCATACCGACCACGCTAAATACCCAGGCCACACCGGCACCAATGCCGATTAAGGTAAACATATTTAGGTTCCACGTTTTAATACTTCTATAAGCACGCTCGAAAAACATCCACGCTGCATAGAACACTACAGGAACAGACAATACAAACTGCAACATGTTCCAGTATTTTTGTTCCATAATATCGTATAATGGATTATTATGAAGCATCTCGCTCATCGCTATTAGGAATATTGGCAAGGTAAACGCCGTGGCTATCCAAAACTTTTTCAACAGCGATTTATAGGTTTTCTCTTCAGCTGATGCTTCAGGTTTTAAGGGCACGAGGTCCATGCCGCAAATTGGGCAAGAACCGGCTTCATCTTTCACCACTTCAGGGTGCATAGGGCATGTCCACTGTTCTGACGTTGTTACCAACAAATTTTGTTCTTCAACTAAATCCATCCCGCAAACCGGACAATCCCCAGGTTTACCATAAGTTTTATCACCTTCGCAGTGCATCGGGCAATAAAATACCCCTGTTCCTTTACCTTTTGGTTTTTCCACTTTTTTGGGAGCCTCATGGTGGTGATGTCCCGGCATATGAATACTGTATCTGCCGCCATCATTTTTTAATGCTAGCTGCAACCTTTCAATAGGAATGTGGTTTTCCATCTCTATCGTTGCCTCAGCCTTTGCCAAATCTACCGATGCATTGGTAACGCCTTCCACTTTAGCAAGTGTGCTTTCAACATGACCGCGACAGCCATTACAAGTCATTCCGTGTATGTGATATGTATGTTTCATGATTTACTGAATTAAATAATTAATAATGGTGGATTGTATATAATAGGCTCGTACCGCTTCAATCTGATTCATTTGAAACTTTAACTGCAATTCCTGTATATCCAGAACATCGTTAAAATTTATAATGCCTGTTTCATAACTCTTAATGAGAATGCTTTCGGCGTCTTTGGCTTGCTTTAAATTTTTAGTCTGCGTATTGAAACTAATACGTGCCGAAGTTCTATCGTTTATAGCTTTATCCAGTGTGGTTTCTAGGGTATTGTAACGTTCCTGCTTTTGAAAAACAATTTCCTGCTGCTGCAATTCGTTTTGCCTGGTTTGCGATTTGTATTTTTTATTGAAAATTGGAATGGAAACAGAAACCATCGGCATAATAATATCCTTACCATTATCCGTAAAATCCATATCAGGGCGCTTTTCAACATTGATATAATCCAATCCGAAACCAATCATTGGGCTGCTTTCCTTTTGATTTAACAACTCCGATTGTTCAACCGAATGAAACAACTTATCGTACTTTATCAATTCAGGATGTAATTCCAATTGACCTAAAGTTTCATCAAAATCTGAACTTGGAATTTCTAAGTCCTGAACCACCTCAATTCTCGTATTCTTATCTCGATTCAACAATTTATTCAACTTGGTTTGCTCGGTTAAATATTGCTGAGTCAATACCTCTTTCAACTGCTGCAAATCATTTTGACGCATTTGCAATCTCAATACGCTTACCGCGGAAGCTTTACCTACTTCAACCGAAGTCAACGCCATCGTTTCATAAGTTTTTAAAAGACTTATATTTTCAGATAACACCTTTTGTTTCGCCTGATTGGTATACAATTCGTAGTACGATTGAGATACCGAAGCCATAAGTTTTCGTTTAGCAATCACGTAGTCTTCATATTTAGCATCGGCCATAGCTCCAGTGTAATTTTCTCTTGCCGTAATATTCCCAAACCAAGGCAACATCTGTTTTGCCGACACTTTAAATTTTTGCGCTCCTGTTCTGGTTTCCGGTTCACTAACAAAATATCCAACCCCAAATTCGGTGTTTGGAACGGTATTGACTTCATTAACCTTTTCGGAAGCGATTTGATATTGCGTATCGAATTTCTGCAGTTCCGGATTATTACCTACTGCTTCATTTATTAAGGTATTTAATTCTTGTGAATATCCATTCAGCATCGAGAATAAAGAACCTAGAATAAAGACCGCTTTTATATTGAATTTTATATTCATCTTCTTTTAGTTTTTAACTTTCATTTCTGCTTTCCAGCTGTATAATACAGGCACAACGAATAAGGTTATTAAAGCTATTAACATTCCGCCAAAACTTGGAATCGCCATAGGAATCATAATATCACTGCCACGACCCGTTGATGTTAACACCGGTAACAAAGCAAGAATAGTTGTTGCCGTGGTCATTAAACACGGTCTGATACGTTTTTCTCCGGCTTCAACAACCGATGCTCTGATTTCCTTTCTAGTTTCAGGTGTGTTTCTATCGAATGTTTGCGTTAAATAAGTCGCCATGACCACACCATCATCGGTTGCAATACCGAATAAAGCAATAAATCCAACCCAAACGGCCACGCTTAAATTGATTGGATGCATTTGGAATAAATCGCGAAGGTTTTCACCGAAGAATGACCAATTTAAAAACCAGCTTTGTCCGTATAACCAAATCATAATAAATCCTCCAGCAAAAGCCACTGCAATACCAGAAAACACCATAAGAGAAGTACCTACCGATCTAAACTGAAAATACAGAATTAAAAAGATAATCATTAGCGCAAGCGGCACCACCACCGATAAGGTTTTCTCTGCTCGCAACTGATTTTCATAACTTCCTGTAAATTGATAACTAATCCCTTTTGGCACTACTAAATGGCCTGAATCGATTTTCTCCTGAATGAGTTTCTGAGCACTTTCAACTACATTAACCTCAGCAAACCCATCCAGTTTATCTAATAACACATAACCTACCAAAAAGGTATCTTCACTTTTTATAACCTGCGGACCCTGTTCGTAACGAATGGTTGCCAGTTCACTAAGCGGCACCGGACTTCCTTTTTCTACAGGAATATACACCTGTTCTAAATCGGTTGGGTTGGCACGCAATTCTCTTGGATAACGCACCCGCACCCCATAGCGCTCACGTCCTTCAACCGTTTGTGTTAACACCATGCCACCAACGGCTACTTTCAACACATTTTGTACCTGTTCGATACTCACACCATATCGGGCAATTTTATCACGATCGATATCAATTAATAAATACGGTTTACCAACAATTCTATCGGCAAAAACAGCTTCTTGTTTAACTCCTTCAGCATGTTTTAATACATTTTCAAGTTCCATCCCAAAGGCTTCAATTTGTTTTAAATCTTGCCCTTTTACCTTAATCCCCATAGGTGCACGCATACCTGTTTGCAGCATGACCAATCGGGTTTCGATAGGCTGAAGTTTAGGTGCTGAAGTGACTCCCGGAAGCTTTGTTGCTTTTACAATTTCGTTCCAAATATCGTCCGGAGATTGAATTTCAGGACGCCAGTTACGGAAAAATTCGCCATCATCATCTGGAATGAGTTGTTCTTTTGCATTTACAGATTGCCACGCTTCGTGCTCTTCCGCCCGCAATGACGTTCCGTTTTTTAACATATAGGCTCCATCGTTATTTACCTTATAACGTTGGCGAACACCACTAACATTCAGCATATATTCAGGTTTGTACTGAATAATATTTTCGTACATCGACAATGGTGCCGGGTCTAAAGCCGATTCTGTTCTTCCTGCTTTACCAACTACAGTTTCTATTTCCGGAATATTTGCTACAGCCATATCCAGTTGCTGTAAAACGCGTTTATTTTCTTCAATTCCCGAGTGCGGCATCGACGTAGGCATCAATAAAAAGGAGCCTTCATTTAGCGATGGCATGAATTCTTTCCCTGTATTTTTCATGATAAAAAACCCTACCACAACAATCGCTGATGGAACAGACAAAAACATTACTTTATTATCTAGACACCAACGCAATATTCTGGTGTAATACATTCTGAAAAGTGTAAAAACACCCAACAACCCAAAACAAATAATAGCTACAAAAATGAGATTCCAAAAAATACTCCTATCTACCCCCAGTGGTCGCCAATATTCCGCCAAAAGAAAGACGATAACTAAAGCTGAAATAATAATATTCAAGCTGTTTTTCGAAAGAACAAACTGTTTATTTAATAGTGAAATACTGTATTCTTCCTTACCTAAATACAAACTCATTATAGCAACAGCCGCAAAACCTACAAGAACAAAACCTAACCAATACCCTTTAACGATTGCTAAAATACCAACAATAAACAGTATGATATTAACACCATAATTAAGTTTCTTTTTTATATCATGCTTTTTAAAGATGAATGCTGCAAACGGTGGAATTAAAAATAAAGCCACAATAATGGAAGCTGTTAAGGCAAATGTTTTTGTGAATGCTAAAGGACGGAATAATTTCCCTTCAGCACCTATCATCGTAAATACAGGAATAAAACTAATAATCGTTGTCATAACTGCTGTAACAATGGCTCCCGATACTTCGGCAGTTGCATTATAGACCACTGTATTTATAGAATGTGTTCCATCATTTTCATCAAGGTGCCGAATGATATTTTCAGAGAGGATCACGCCTACATCAACCATAGTTCCGATTGCAATAGCAATACCAGACAGCGCAACAATGTTCGCATCAACTCCAAAGAATTTCATAGCAATAAAGACCATTAGAACCGCCACAGGCAACAATCCTGAAATAAGTATGGAAGCGCGCAAATTGAAAACCATAACCACAATAACTAAAACAGTGATTAGGATTTCTAAAGTCAGTGCTTCATTTAAGGTACCTAAAGTTTCCTGAATAAGCTCCGAACGGTCGTAAAACGGCACAATTGTTACCTGAGATATTCTACCATCAATAAGCTCCTTCGATGGTAAGCCTGAACTTAACTCGTTTATTTTTTCCTTAACGTTGTTAATAACTTCCATTGGGTTCGCACCATATCGTGCCAAGACCACGCCGCCAACAACTTCGGCACCTTCCTTATCTAACATACCACGACGTGCAGCCGGACCCAACGATACTTTAGCAACGTCCTTAATTTTTATAGGCGTAAAATCTTTTGAAGTCACCACGGCGTCTTCGATATCGGCAATAGACTTCACATAGCCCAAACCACGCACTAAATATTCAGCTTGATTAATTTCTAAAGTCTGAGCTCCAATATCTCTGTTACTTTCTTTAACGGCTTTTACAAGCCGCTGTAATCCGATATTATATTGGCGCATTAATTCTGGATTAACATCCACCTGATATTCCTGAACATAACCCCCAATAGAAGCGACTTCGGAGACTCCACTCGCTGATGACAAGGCATATTTCACGTAATAATCCTGAATGCTTCTTAATTCCTGTAAATCCCAACCGGCGGTAACATTACCCTCCTGATCGCGACCTTCAAGCGTATACCAGAATATTTGCCCTAAACCAGTAGCATCAGGGCCTAAAGCCGGACTAACACCTTCTGGTAACAAACCGCTTGGTAAGGCGTTTAATTTCTCCAGAATACGACTTCGACTCCAGTAAAACTCAATATCTTCTTCAAAAATGATGTAGATACTTGAAAACCCAAACATAGACGAACTACGAATAGTTTTCACTCCGGGAATTCCCAATAAAGATGTGGTTAAAGGATAGGTAATCTGATCTTCAATATCCTGTGGCGAACGGCCGTCCCACTTGGTAAATACGATTTGTTGATTCTCTCCAATATCAGGTATAGCATCGACTGCAACTGGATTACTTGGCAAAAATCCTGTATTCCAGTTAAAAGGTGCATTTACTGTACCCCAACCTATAAAAAGGACGAGTAACAGAACGGCTACCAGTTTATTTTCTATTAAAAACTTAATGCTTTTATTCAGCATGGTTTTGAAATTTTAGTAATTAAAATAGTGTATACAAAAACGTTGAGCCTTTTTAAAAAATGCTCAAAAACACGACAAGGCTACAACACCAAAAGGTATTATAACCGTTTTACTAAAATCAAATTAAATAGGTCTCGACCAGCTTGTAGATTTGCCTGCTGACGAGTGGTGGCTTGTAAGCCGTATAAAAATTATCAAGTTGTTCTTCCCCTTCAAAAAGATTGATATAGGTGTAAACAAAAGAGGTTACAAACAATTGTTGATGGAATGCTATTTTTTCTAAAGTTTGCTGAAGTTCGTCTTGCCCCTCAACAACCACCTGTTTATCATCACAACAATTTTTCTTTGTAATCGTACATGCATCAGTTGATGGCATATCCATTTGCATTCCGCAATCTTTAGCGTCATGAAATACCGCCATATCTACTAAAGTATCTCCGCAATAATGCATATCAACAGTAAACGACATTGTTGTGAATAACACGACAAATGCCATTGAAATTGCCATTATTTTTAGAAATATACTTTTCATGATTAAAACAAAGTTACAAAATTTTAATTATGAGTATTCTATTTAACAGAAGTTTAGATTATTCTTCATACAATTCTAACACAAAACAAAAAAGGTTCCTAAAACAGGAACCTTTTATCTATTATTATTTTTCTTCTGCTAGACTATGCTTAGCATAATTTAAATTCATGGCTTTATAGCGTTCTATTAAATTAGGAAGTCTTAATTCAAAATCACTCCAGTCTCGCTGGTCTTGGGCTGACCAAACCACCTCACTTAAAGCAGTCATTCTTGGCAAAATCATGTACTCCACATAATCGGTTGTTTCCATGTATTCTGTCCATACATTTCCCTGAGCACCTAAAATATACTTCTTCTCTTCTGCTGTTAATTCTTCCGGCTCCGGATTATAAAAATACACCTTTTCCACAGTTGTAAAACCACCAATAGCCAAAGGTTCACTGTCTTTATCTTTAGACTGATAATGGTCGAAATAACAATGAGAACCCGGTGTCATAATGACATCATGATGTTGTTTTGCAGCTTCAATGCCGCCTTTAGTTCCTCGCCATGACATTACGGTCGCATTTGGTGCTAAACCGCCTTCCAAAATTTCATCCCAACCAATAATTTGTTTGCCTTTTGCATTAACAAACTTTTCTATACGTTGAATAAAATAACTCTGCAACTCATGCTCATCATGCAAACCAAGAGCCTTGATTTTACTTTGACAATTTGAACAACGTTTCCAGTTTCCTTTCGGACATTCATCTCCACCAATATGAATATATTTTGAAGGGAATAATGGCAATACTTCAGATAATACATCTTCTAAAAACTTAAAGGTATGTTCTTGACCTGCACAATACACATCGCCAGTTACACCCCAAGTTTCATAAACCACTTTAGCCGTTCCGTTAGCTTGAAGCTCCTTGCTTTTTTCAGACATTGGACTTTTACCTAAATCGGTTGGCTCCTCAGGAAAACAGCTTAATTCAGGATAGGCTGCAATGGCCGCTGCACTATGACCTGGCAATTCTATTTCAGGAACAACTGTAACATGTTTACTTGCTGCATACGCAACAACTTCTTTAATTTCCTCTTGAGTATAAAATCCGCCATAAACTTTCTGGTCGTTAGATGTTCCCGGATGATGCCCAACAATAGTTCCGTTTCTGAAAGCCCCTACTTCTGTAAGTTTTGGGTATTTTTTAATTTCAATTCTCCACCCTTGATCTTCGGTTAAATGCCAATGGAAAGTATTCATTTTATGCATCGCAATTAAATCGATGTATTGTTTGATGAAACTTACTGGAAAGAAATGACGCCCAACATCAAGATGCATTCCTCTGTAAACAAACCGTGGTTGATCTTTTACAATAACCGCAGGAATCGTGAAAGCACTTGCTATTTTGGCAGCTATTTCAATTTCAGAAGGCATTAACTGTTTCAACGTTTGAATACCATAAAATACCCCCGTGCTAGTTTTTCCTGAAATAACAATTTCATTAGTATTAACCACCAATTCGTAACCTTCAGCATTCTCAATAGCATCATCTAATTTTAAAACAATAGCTCCCTTTTCGGCTTTAGTTTCAATTTTTAATGTTTTCCCTATTGCAGCACCTAAAATCTCAGACAAATAACTAGCTTCCTTATTAAGTTCTTCATTATAAACTATTTTTGTTTTTTTATCAACCTTAAATGTTCCCTCTAAAATTTCCTGAAAAGCAGGCTTGGGAATGATTTGATAATCGCTTGCCTTGTTTGCTGTTTGACCAAAAAGACTGGTATTGAACAAGATTAAGATAACAAATAGCATTAATGCTGAAGATTGAAGTTTCATGTTTTATGTTTTAGTTTGACCGACAAGGTATTTGAATTCTCCAATTTTCAAAAAAAGTTTAGACGGAAGTAGTTATTTTAATAATGAACGACATGTTTTCATAAAAAAAGGCCTCCAATTACCTAAACTGAAAGCCTTTTAAACAACTAATTACACTATTCGAGCAAACGTTTTTGTTTACCTTCTTTTATGACACCTTTTACAAGTTCGAACAACTCTTTTTTAAGTGCACGATACTCATTTAAAAAGGCGTTTACTTTTATAATAAGCTTACGATGTTCGTCTCGATAGGCTTCCTCTTCTTCGTATTGATCTAATCCGTCGACCATAATTTCCAATCCATTTTCATGACGTTTTACTTCTTCAAGTAAATCGGTAATTTCATTATGAACTTTACTAATTTCCTCAGACATTTTTTTACCATCTTCAAAATGTTTGGATTCAATTAACTGAAGGGTGTATGACTTGATTAAATCATTAAAAAACAATTGTTCGTCTTTTGCAAATTCTAACTCAGACACCCATTTAAGAGTACTTTCATGCATATTTTCGGAGTTTAGCCATATGCGATACCCTTTAACTTCTTGTGTTTTCATCTTTAATGCTGTTTTTATATCTCTTATTTAGTTTTTAGTTTAAATATTTCTCCTTCTATTCTGAAAGAGAATACATTTCAATTATTTCTTCATCAAACAACTTTGGAATCGTGGCATTCCAACCAAAAGTGCTCTTTAATTTTAGTCGTAAGGCATCTAAAGCTGTAGGTTCGCCATGTATTAAAAACACCTTTTCAGGAACATTCATAATATTGTTCATCCAGTCCAGTAATTCATATTGGTCGGCATGTGCCGATAGACTATCTATACTTTTTACGGTCGCTTTTACCGGATAGTATTTCCCGTAGAATTTTAGTTCGTGTGCCCCTTCTTTTAAAAGACGCCCACGAGTACCTTCAGCCTGATAGCCTACCAATAAAATAGTTGTTGAACGCTGATCGATAAGTTGCTGCAAATACGTTAGTACGCGACCACCGGTTACCATACCACTACCGGCAATAATTATTTTAGGCCGATTATCATCAATGGTTTCCCAGGTTTCTTTGTACGACTGAATAATATTCACATGATTACACATGGCTTCGTACTCTGCATCAGATAGTTTATGCCACTTGTTGTATTGCTTAAAGACCTTGAGCACGTTGGTTCCCATAGGGCTATCAACAAAAATGGGAATGTTAGGAATTTTGTTTTTCTTGTACAGTTTCCAAAGTAAAAACACCAAGGTTTGTAACCGTTCTACCGCAAAGCTTGGAATAATTAAATTGCCATTTTTGCGAATGGTTTCATTAATAATTTCAGACAGTTCCTCTTCAACATCATCTTTTGGATGCAGTTTATCGCCATAAGTACTTTCAACAAATAAATAGTCGGCCCACTCCGGTTTTTTAGGTGGTTCCAACAAATAATCTTTAATTCGCCCCACATCGCCAGAGAAGACAAAACGTTTACCATTAATATCTATTTCTATAAAAGTTGACCCTAAAATATGGCCATTAGATTGAAAACGATACGAGATGTTATCGGACAGGTAAATCCATTTGTTTGGCATTTCAACCTGAAACTTTCTAATAATGCGTTCAACATCTAATTTGGTATAAAACGGCAAGGCCGGATGGTGCTCGGTATAATCTTCCTTGTTCGCCTTTTCGGCATCTTCTTCATGTATTTTGGCGCTATCTAAAAGCACAATTTCAGCAATAGATAAAGTAGGTGCTGTTCCAACAATTGTTCCTTTAAAACCTTGTTTTAACAGTCTTGGTAAATAACCCACATGATCGAAATGTCCGTGGGTAAGTAAAATAACATCTACAGTACTTAAATCTATAGGTAAATCGTTCCAGTTTTGTAACCTTAACTCTTTTAAACCTTGAAACATTCCGCAATCTACCATGATATTTTTTTCGGCTGTTTCAATAAAAAATTTTGAGCCTGTAACGGTTCCTGATGCACCTAAAAATGTTATTTTAACAGAATCGTCCATAATTATTGATGACATAACATGTTTATTTCGTTTAATATTTTTTCTTTTCTTTTTTCTGAAATCCCTAAATGGTCGAGATAAAAGGCATCTCCAACCAATTGCCGGCATAACACCACATCGCGACTCAACAAAAATTGCTTTTCTCGTTGCGTTAATAAAGTAGAAACGGTTATGGGATACAACCCCAATCGATCAATCCGGTCCTTTAACCCATTATTTCCAGGATAATCCCAACTTAGCAAATACAAATTGACACATTGTCCATATTTTAGGGCATCCTCTGTAAACCGGGTATTTGTAACCACCCAGCCTTCGGTTAAATCAGAGGTGTTTTTGGGATTTTTATCCCAATGCGTTTTTATATCGTTATATCGGGAATTGATATACAGAGGCACTTTTACATTGCATTTAAAATTCTTCTCGCTATGAAACTTACACTCTACAATAGTGGTTGAATTATTCTTTGTCGCAACAACATCTACCTCATGTGAAATGCAATGTCCCTGCAGTACTTTATCGACTTCGGTAGTGTAACCCGAATACATTAAAATTGCACTTATGAATCGTTCAAACGGAAAACCAGTTGGACCCAATTCATAAATGGCGCGTTTCAGTTTATACTTTGAAGCCAAATAACTTTTCTCCTTTCTCAGCAAAGCAAAAGCTCTATTATAAATTTCCTTGGTAGAAATATTTTCATATAACTCCCCAACTACAATATCAACAATCTCATCTACCGTGGCCTGTTTAGCTCCACTTCTAAGCAAAGATTTCCTTAATTTATCTATTGAAAACTTCACCTTTTCACCAGAAGATTTTATGATATCGACAGTCGTTTTCATATTTTAATAGTTAGCTTCGAACTTTTAAAATTAAAAAACCTGTTACCCTCTTGCTATGATATTTATCAGTTTACTTTCTTCTTAAAAAGTCTTTTCATTTTTACTATCTTAGGTTCTTAACTTGTTACAAACACTTTCATGAAACTTCTAATATCCAAATCATTATCATGTTGCTTCATCATTTTTTCTTATTTCAACGTTTATGCGCAAACCTATGCTAAAAACGGCATGGTGGTATCGAGCAGTAAAATAGCTTCGGCTGTTGGTGTGGATATTTTAAAACAAGGAGGAAATGCTGTAGATGCTTCCGTTGCTACGGCTTTTGCTTTAGCGGTAACACACCCATCTGCAGGCAATATTGGTGGTGGTGGTTTTTTAGTTTATTTAGACACAACCGGCTTCTCTACAGCCATCGATTTCCGAGAAAAAGCGCCTTTAAAAGCAGGTCCTGAAATGTTTTTGACCAAAGAAGGTGACTTACCTAAAGGGATAAATTTATATGGAAAAGAATCAACAATAAATCACATCGGATTAAAGTCTGTTGGAGTTCCGGGAACCGTTTCCGGTTTATATCTGGCACATGGTAAATATGGAAAATTACCTTGGAAAAAATTGGTACAACCAGCCATTGATCTGGCCGAAAACGGCTTTGCTCTTCCTTATTCCATTGCTCAGTTTGCCATTTACACTAATGATAATTCTGATATTCAGTTTTTAAAAGATTATTTTAAAAATGAAAAAGGTGAACTGGTAAAGTTTGGTGAACTTTGGAAACAACCTGCTTTAGCGCATACTTTAAAATTAATTAGAGACAAAGGTAAAGACGGATTTTACAAAGGAGAAGTTGCCAACGACATTGAAAATTTCATGAAAAACAATGGTGGCATCATCACTAAAAAGGATTTAAAAAAGTACGAAGCTATAGAGCGAAAACCTGTAAAAGGAACTTTTAAAGGATACGAAATCTATTCCATGCCGCCGCCAAGTTCAGGTGGGGTTGCCCTTCTTGAAATGATGAATATAATGGAACAGGCCAATTTAGAAACCATTGAATTTAACTCAACCGAATACATACATCTTTTAGCTGAAGTCATGCGCCGAACCTTTGCAGATCGCGCCGAATTTCTTGGTGATCCAGACTTTAACCCGGATATTCCTTTAGATAAACTAACTTCTAAAACATTTGCAAAAACACGTTTTGAAAATATTGATATGACGCATGCTTCACCCAGTAATCCTGCTCAATTCGGACAAATTTACGACGGAGAAAACACAACCCATTTTTCGGTGGTAGATAAAGACGGAAATGCTGTTGCCCTAACCTACACACTTGAACATTCTTATGGTTCTGGGATGGGTTCAAAAAAACTTGGTTTTATATTCAACAATGAAATGGGCGATTTTAATGCGAAACCCAATGTTACAAACGAAGAAGGTTTAATCGGTTCTAACCCAAACATCATACAACCTGAAAAACGTATGTTGTCGAGCATGACACCAACAATTGTTGCTAAAAACGGTAAACCTTATTTACTTATTGGAAGTCCCGGAGGAAAAACGATTATTAATACTGTTTTTCAAACCGTATTAAATGTTTTAGGATACAATATGCCTGTGGACAAAGCTATTGAAGCGATGAAAATTCATCACCAGTGGTTACCCGACAGCATTACTTACGAAGCCGATAAATTATCTCCCGATACCAAGAAAAATCTTGAATTCATGGGACACCGATTAACACCAACTAATCGTTTGGGTGAATTAATGGGTATTCAAATAGATAACGAAAACCACATTCTTATAGGCGCATCAGATTCATCGAGTGCTGAAGGTGCTGCTGTAGGCTACTAATAGCTTAAGGCACAAAATACTTTAAACAAAAAAGAGCAACGTGTAGTTGCTCTTTTTTGTTTATTATCAATAATCTTAATTTCCTTTTTTTATCAGTTCTGTAAGCGCTGAAACAGGAATGGTAGCTTTCAATACCATTTGTGTTTTAGTTGCATCGTCGGAATGCTGAAGTGTTTTTGTATAAGACACGGTTCCTATAACATTTCCAAATTGATCAATAATGGCCGAGCCACTTGAACCAGCAGCAAAATCGGCAGAAATAGCCATAATATTTCTATAACCTCCAATATTAATTTCACTAAACTTATCGGTTACCATTCCCGAAGAAAAGGCATAATAATACCCTTTAGGATGACTAACAATAAAAACCGGATCACCAATTTCAGCATCTTTAGTTGCTATTGGTAATACAGGAAGTTCTCTACCTTTAGTATCTATTTTTAAAATCGCCAAATCGTTTTTTTGATCTGCAGATAATATAGCTTCGACAGGAAAAATTGTACCATCTTTAAGCATTACCACCATAACATCTCTGGCATCTTTGTTATACTTCGTTATATAACTATTAGCAACATGATAGTTGGTTACGATAATTCCTTTTGAATCGATAATATAACCCGATGCTGGGTAGGTATGCACCTTATCACATGCTTTACCCTTCTCATCAACCTCGCCACATCGACCTGCAGGAGAAACAATAACAATAGATTCAGAAACACGATTATACAGTTCACTTGGTTTCAGACTTTTTTTCTTTGGTGATTTCAGGTTTACTTCTACCGGAGCATACCCCTTATTTTTAAAAGAAGGACTAAGAGAATCGGCTGAAATCACATGACCTGCATCAATGAGTTTCCCTGCCTTTATTGCTAATGGCACTTTATAATGACGAATGTTACTTTTATAATTCTGAGCCTGAACTGCTACTGTAAACGCACATAATACCAAAACAATTTTCAATACGTATTTCATGATATAAAATGATAATTTGTCTGAATTCGACAACTAATAATAATTAAAGTTTAAGAGCTCAAAGGTACATTTTTAGTACTAAAGCTTTCTTAGAGCTTTGTTAAAACTGAATTTTAAAACTAATATCACTAAATTAAAGAATAAAAAAGAGAACCTATTTCTAGATTCTCTTGCTTCGTCGCGGGAACAGGACTCGAACCTATGACCTTCAGGTTAAGAGTTCATCATCAAACTTATTCACAACACAAAATAAGGGCTTCCCCGATGCTATATTTTAAATTCGTGTTCCAAAACGTGTTCAGTTTTGTGTTCACTTTGTTATTTAAATTTCTAATGCAATAGAACAAAAAATGAAATACTCAATTTTAGAATTTTGAATCCAAAGTTTTGCCCCACTTTTCTATTAATATTTTCGTTTCCAATTCTGTAATTGGAATAACTGTTCCATGTCTTGGGTGAAAATCCATTGAAACACTTTCATCTACAATTTTGAAATTGATTAGGTCTTTGGTTTTTGTAAATTGGTATTTACCCTGATTATAAACATCGTACATTAAAATATAGTCATCAGAACCAATTAACTTAAATATACTTGAGCCTTCTACAGCTTCATCGGTTTGATCCATAAAACCATCTACCTCTTCATATCCTTCTGTTAAACTATTGGAAACTGCCTGCATAATACCCTTTTTTCCTTCATCTTCATTTTTAAAAAACAAGTGATATTTACCATCTTTATATATAATATCTCCATCGATACAAGCACTATTTGTAGGACTGAAATATAATTGTTCTGGCGTCGTTTCTAAACCTGTAAAATCTGCATTAGCATAGGCATAATATATTTTATCTGGCCCAGATTCACCTAACATAGACCAATAAATCATATACTTTTTAGCCTTATTATCATAAATGGTTTGCGGCGCCCACACTCTTACAATATCTACAAACTCATTTGGAAAAGTCCTTGGAATATTAACCACTGTCGATGTCCAATGAATTAAGTCTGTAGATTTCATTAAAACCATAGCTCGGTTAGAACTCCATCCATTAGCTGAAACCATATCGGTTACAACCATATAGAACGTTTTCCCATCATGGCCACGTAATATATGAGGATCACGAACACCACCTGTAGAGCTTATGTCTCCAGAATCTATAATAGGTTCATTATTGTTAAGTGCATAGTAATTAAAACCATCACGACTTAGTGCAAATCTTATAGACTCCTCTTCTGGACCATTACCCACAAAATATGCAAATAGGTAATTTTTAAACTCACTTTGAGTTTCTAAATTTTCATTACAAGAAACAAGTATCACAAAAAAGCAAGCTATCAATAACCTATATATCTTTTCAATATTTTTCATTCTTTGTTCTTATTTATTATAATACTGTTCATCTGTAACAAATTTTACAATTAATGATTAACTATAATTTTTTTAGTAATATTTCCTGTATCGCTTGTCATTTTAAGAATATATAACCCCGACGTTAAACCCGAAACATCTAATTGTAGATTATTTGAAAAGTGGGACTGTTTTTCAATTAACAGCTTTCCATTCAAACTATACAAAAACAATTTATAATTTGCCAAATGTGATTTTTCTGAAGTCGTAATATTTAAAAAGTCATCTGCAGGTACAGGCCACAAGTTAATCTTGTTAGCTATTAGTTTATCATCTTCTACAGACAGCGCATTATAAATTGCACCAACTGTACCCGGAGTCATTTGATAATTATAAATTCTGAAATCATCAACAAGTCCTTCAAAATATTTTTTATTACCTGTGTTTACACCTAAATAATTCAAAAAAGGCATAATATCAATCGGTCGTATGGAAGCGATTTCTGATTGTGCAACCACTTGCCCATTTATGTAAAGAAACATTCCTAAATCTCCTATCGTTATAGCAACATGAGCCCATTCTCCTGCTGGCAATGCAGCCGCATTTAATTTTTGTTCCACGCCATTGTGCTTTATTGCAAATTCGGTAAACCCGGAAATAGAAGGAGATAAATAAAAATACTCATCACTACCATTACTAAACTCAAATAGATACTGTCCCACATTAAACCCCGCCCATTTTACCCAAGTTGAAATGGTTAATTCTTCATAACTAGCTATATCTGAAGACAATTGCATAAAATCTGAACTTCCGTTTAAAGACACGGCTCCTTCGCCGTTTATTCCTGAAACAAAGCTCCCTCCATTAATAGCTGCATGATTTAAATTTACAGTACTATCCTTAGTGTCACTATCTAAATTAAGACGAACAACCATATCATTTGCGCCGTTTACACTTGTAGTGACCTCATTTGAAAAATTTGACTGATTTAAAGATTGGTCAACTGCCTTTATTACATAAAAATAAGTTTCTCCCGCAAGCACTGTATTATCTACAAACTCGGTTGTAACCACGCTTCTTGATATGGTATTGTAAGCACCTCCCATTGTTTGAGATCGAAGAATATCATAGCCTAAAACATCAGATTCCGGACTCGCACTCCAACTAAGTTTTACCGATGTCGGTCGACTTTCTGCAACTAAATTGGTTGGTATGCTGGGTGCATCGAATTCTATAGGAGCATCAACAGGAAGAAAACGCCACTGCTGGTTTTGTGAATTAGATTTTTCTCCTTGAACCAAATTACCAGAACCATTTATTTCTGCGCAATAAGAACTTTCTCTGCTTCTAATATAAAACCATCCATCTTCAGCGTAATCTAAATACCATTGCTGATTTCCATAGGGCCCATTATCCCAAATACTAACCTTCCCTCCTGGCTCTAATGAATACCCGTACAAATCCAATCTTCTATTGGCACTTGACACAGGTTTAATTCGATAGTAACTAAAATCGCCTCCTACTCTGGAGTCTACAGGAAACACTTCCCACTGCTGTGTTAGTTTCCCTGAATAATTACCTTGATAAACACCTGCTTCGTTAAAATCGCCTGCAACTTCAAGTACTTGTCCTGTAGCTCTGTTTACCAATTTATAGGTTCCGTTTATTACTGGTTGTATATCGTCTCCCCAAGAGATGTTTATAACGCGCTCTGCATTGGTTTGACCTTGACCGTATCCTGTGCCTCCTGGCAACTCCAAAACAAAGCTTCGTTGTGGCCCATAACCATCATAATAAACTACCCTATCTTTTGATAAATAATTATATGTTGTCGTTACGGCCTGGCGTTCTGATGTTCCTCCGAAGGCCTGAACTTTCCCTTCTGGATTTCTGTACACGGCTGCTGCTGTCCAGTTAGATCGATGTTCTGAATACCCTAATCGCTCGCCATCAAAAGCCTTCACCATTTCCCCACTGGCCAGATCGATATCTGCCCACCAAATACCAGTTTGCATACCATATTCATAGCCAACCAAAGCTTCTACAATATTATGAAGTTCATCAAGTGTTGCATGATGTCCATTGGCTCTAACATTTTGAAGAAAGCTGGCAAACCCATTAAAACTGCCAGCTAACTGATGTGTATTCCCCTCATCAACACCCGCAGGCACTAAATAATCATACCATCCCTGAGCTTCATCACAATTTAAAGTATTACCTCCGGAAAGCCTAATCGCATCATAAAATGAATTATTGTTCATTAGATTAGTAATATCATACATATCTTGAGCAGATCCCTGACCCCAGCCATAATCCGGCTCATTAAATGCTCCTATGGTAACGATAGAATGCCCTGCATCGATAAACTTTTGCGCCGTAGTTCTAATTAATTGTTCCCAACGTGCCGGATTCCCGACATACCAATTATCTACCCAAGGATGATCGCAATTAAGCGCCAGGTTTGTTTTAGGCCCCACATAAGTATTAATCAAATTCAACCGATTATTAAGATCGTTAATTTGCTCTGTTGTAAGATCTGTCTCGTTGACCAAAGGATAGGTTGGCTGAAAAGATGCTCGAACAATATCAATTTGATCCAACCCCATAAAAAGGATATTACGACGAAAGTTTTGCATATCGGCCCAAGCTAAATCAGGACCAAATTCTATAGTTTTTGAAATTCCGTTTGCGGACAAATTAAAAGGTACTTTTCTATCAGCGATTGGCACGACTACCAAATTATCACTTGCACTAGCTATTTGCGCATATATACATTGTATTTCAATACTAGAAAGTAATATCAATACAATTAAAAGTTTAGTTGTTTTCATGATTTGCAATTAAAAGTTTCTATGCTCTTTTACTCTGCAAGGTTTACTATTAAAGACGCTTCAGTTAAACCAGAAGAAATGGCTTTAAGTTTAATTTCACCAGCTTCCTTTCCTCCTTTTATAACGACTAAAGCTCTCCCTTTCCAAACTTTATGAGTATGTACATTATATGCTGTTTCGTCCTTTAAATTTGCATTACCAACCCCTATAATTTTACCAGGACCAGTTATAGTAAATGATACACTATTATCTGCATTGGACACCAATTGACCATCGCTATCTGTTACCTCAACGGTTACGAATGTTAAATCCTGACCATTTGATTTTATAGTATTTCTGTCTGCAGTTAACTTTATTTGTGAAGCCTCTTTTTCAGTTTTAAGTATACACGATTCTAATTCCTGATTATCCTGAACTCCAACTGCTTTTAAAATTCCTTTTTTATAAGGTAATGTAAAGACCGCTTTATACTCTTGATCTAGTCCTGTTTTTTGCTCTGCAATTAGTTCATTGTCTAGGTAAAGACGTACACTTGGATATTTAGAATAGACCTCAACTTCAATAGGCTTTCCTTCATATCCAGGCCAATTCCAGCTTTCCCAAGTTGGCCACACAGCCCACATGGTTGTTTTTATTTCGCCTTCACTTGGATTTGGCTCACGAACTGCCATATAAATCTTTTCGGTATTATTCCAAAGAAGATCTCTATAGTGAGAAATAGGTTTACGCCATCCTATTAAATCAATATCACCACAATAAGCCCCGTGCCAAGGGTAAAAATCCTGCTTCCAATGTTGTCCTTCAGGTTCTCCTGGATAATAGTAGCGTCCAATACTTGATTCCCCTAAATAATCCATAGCTGTCCAGACAAAATCTCCTATAATGTAAGAGTGATCTTGAACCATTTTCCAATTATAAAAGGCATCTTTAGGGTAAGACTCGGTTTGAACGATAACCCGTGAAGGATCTCTTTCATGATCGCCCTCTGATTCATGCATCATATAATTATACCCGCAAATATCATGCTCGGCCATTAATGGATCGAAAATATCCCAACCCTGATCCCATGACGTCATAGCCGAAGTTACAGGTCTTGTTGGATCAAGTTCTCTAATATAGCTATTAAGCAGTCTAGCTGTTTCTACGGCTTCGGGTTTTGTTCGCTCTATAATTTCATTACCACTACTCCACATAACAATTGATGGATGATTACGATCACGTAAAACCATAGCCTCTATATCTCGTTGCCACCATTCATCAAAAATACTAGCATAATCGTGTGTTGTTTTTTTCTCACGCCACCCATCAAACGCCTCATCAATAACCAATAAACCCAGTCGATCACAAGCTTCTAAAAAGGCTTCTGAGGGCGGATTATGTGCAGTTCTAACCGAATTATATCCAGCAGCTTTTAATAATTCAACTTTTCGTTCTTCAGCTCTATCGTATGCTGCCGCACCTAAAATTCCATTATCATGATGAACACAACCTCCATTTAATTTAATAGACTCTCCATTTAAGATAAAGCCCTTATCGGCTGAATATTCAATTGATCGTATACCAAAGCTATTTTCCTCTTGATCAATATTTTCTCCTCTCTTTTTTAATGTAGATGTTGCTACATATAAATCTGGGTAATCAGGGCTCCATAACTTCGGATTGGTCACCTCTACATTTTGTGTAACCACTTGTTTGCCATTAGGCTTGAGCTCTATCTCCTGTTCTTCTTTTCCTGCAATTTCTCCGCTAGAATTTGAAATTTCAGTAATCAACTGAAGACTTTGTGTTTTATTCGTTTCGTTTTGAATGGTCGTATTAACTTGAACAGTGGCCTTTTCGCTGGAAATCTCAGGTGTTGATATTCCTACGCCCCAATTAGCTATATGCAAAGGCGAATTAACTTTTAACCAAACATGACGGTAAATTCCCGAACCACTATACCAGCGACAATTTTTTTGCTGTGAATTATCTACGCGAACAGCTAATGTATTTTTATTTCCATATTGAATGTAAGGACTTAAATCATGTTCAAAAGAGGTATACCCATATGGATGAACACCCAAAGACTTTCCGTTGATAAAGACTTCTGCATTCATATAAACACCTTCAAAATATATGCTTATTTTATTTCCTTCTAGTTCTTTTGAGATATCGAAATCTTTACGATACCAACCTATGCCAGCGGGAAAATACCCACCGTCATTTCCAGTAGCGTTTTCTGGACTGATCTGACCTTCAATACTCCAGTCATGAGGTATATCAAGAGTTCTCCAATTTTCATCGTCAAAATTTAAATTGGCAGCCATGGGAAAGTCTCCCAATTTAAATTTCCAATTGAAATCGAAATTTTGTTTTCCAAATACATTCTCATTTTGTTGTTCTTTGTTGTAAGAACAAGCGAATATTGAAATACTTAAAAGAACAAGAAAATTGATTTTTAAATAGTGTTTCATGATAGTTAAGCTCTAAATTTTAATCTTTTATTTGATTATTTTACTTTAAATGTATTTAAGGAATGTGGTGGCAATGCTACATTTAAAAATTTTCCCTCTAATTTTACTGATATGGTTTTACTTTGCTCATTAAAGTTACCTGCAAAAACTAAATCTTCTCCATTGGGGTTCGTAGCTAACATTACCGGCAACCTATCTTCCTTACCTGGTTTAAATGCTTTTATTATACTACCAGGAGTTAGGTACCGGGTATAATGCTTTACTGCAAAATATTCTGGTGTATAAGTTGCTTTTCGTGTTTTAGAATCGACACGAATTAATGCATTTTGCTTCCACCCCCAGCCACTTACACCTTCATCGTATAAAATAGCATTCCAAAACGTATATTCCTCACAACCATTACCTAAGTAATGATTTATTAAATTAAAGGTGTATTCAGCTGCGCCCCAATCAAAAGCGCCCCAACCACATTCACTTTCTGTTTGAACATATTTATATTTTGGATATTTTTCACGAATGCGTGATAAAATTTGCCCGCCTTCCCATTGAAAACCAATTCCGCTAAATGTTTCTGGTTGAGTTAAATTGGACAAAACCTCATCAATTACTTCATAATGATTAGTATTTATTGTTCCAAAATATAAATCTACATTAGGATGCTGTTCTTTTAATGTTGGCCCCAAATACTCCTCGTTAAAACGAATTATCCCTTCGGGTGTCCAAGCACAACCTGGATAAGGCGTATAACTCCAAGGTTCATTTTGAAACATAACCATTTTAATAGGAATCCCTTCCTCTTGATAAGCTGTTATGAACTTACTAAAATAATTGGCATAGGTTTGTAAATAGCGTGGATCTTGAATAAAATAGTCATTAACTGCCAATTTCTGAGGAAACTGATTTTCATATTTTTTATCATTTCCTTCAAATAGCAAATAATCTAACTTTGGGTTTAGCTCATTATACTCTTCATTACTAACAACCGAATAATAATTATTAATTTTCATCCAAGATGGAGGTGACCAAGGCGAAATCCAAAACATTAAATCAGGATTGTATTCCTGTGCTGCCTTTATAAAAGGGATTAAAGTTGTTTTATCTCGATCTATATTAAAGTATTTTAGCTGAAAATCACCATTAACTTCATCGCAGCTATACCAATCGCGAGCATAATCGTTTGCATTCATAGAAAAACGTCCCATAGTAAATCTTAAATCACCTTCCGGAGAAAACAACTGACTTAAAATTTTTTCCTGATTAGTACGTGATAACATATTAATTGCATCCCATCCACGCTCATTAAAACAAGTTCCCCAAGCTTTAAAAACTAAACCCTTATAATCATCGTTAATCTCCAGAGTAGGAGTTTTTGTTCCTGTTTTTTCCAACTTAGAAGTTAAGTATTCATACATATTTTCTTCTGTGCTGCATACCCACTCCACTGCTTGCCCATTCATTTTAATCGTGGATATCACAAAAAACACAAGCATAAAACATTTAAAATACATCTATTTATTTTTTTTCAATTTGAGGATTAACTTTTATTCTAATTTAAAAGAAAGACGTAGGGACACCAACTCCTACGTCCTTCCAACTACAATAAAACTAAATAATAATCTATTTTGCCATTAATACAATATCATCAAATCCGGTCCAGCCATCACCTCCATCAGCAGCTGCCGTATTAATTTCTATTCCTAATCTTGCTCCTACAGATTCTGCTGTAGCAGACGCACTTAATTCGATAGGGTTCCATTGAGATGAGACAAGATCTACTGTTTGTGTTTCAATAACATTTCGAACGCCATCGCCATTATTATAATACAGCGTTACTGTAAACTTGGCTCCATTCCAAATATCAAAAGCATCGACAGTTAATAGAAACTCTTCTCCCTCTGAAATAATATGATTCGTTAAATTATAAACCGGTGCATCTCCACTAAACTTATACCCCGCATAATCACTATTATCTGAGCTCATCCACCAAGCAGATGCTTCTACTCCAGAATCTACTGCCCCAGTATCACTACTCCATCCTGGAACATTTGCCCAATTCGTATATTTCGAATCACCTGGTAATTCAAAATCTGAATTTTCAACAACTACCGCCTCAAAAACAGGAGCATTAAACTCTACCATAATGTCTT
Organism: Aestuariibaculum lutulentum; assembly: GCF_032926325.1. Lineage (NCBI taxonomy): Bacteria > Pseudomonadati > Bacteroidota > Flavobacteriia > Flavobacteriales > Flavobacteriaceae > Aestuariibaculum > Aestuariibaculum lutulentum. The sequence goes on along the minus strand of NZ_CP136709.1, from coordinate 2,088,146 downwards.
TTGAGACCATAGCAGGTGTAGAACCTTCCATTCCATTTACTGTTAATGACACTGTATAAGTCCCATAATCGGTATAAGTATGGACAGGGTTTTCTTCGGTAGACGTTTGACCATCCCCAAAATCCCAAGAAAATGATTCTGAAGCGGTAGTTGTACTTGTAAACATTACCGTTAAATCTTCAATAGTTGCTGTGAATTTTGCCGTTGGATTTTCAATAACCGTTACTGATTTTGTAACTACAGCAGGCGTAGATCCTTCTTCTCCATAAACTGTTAACTTTACCGAATATGTTCCTGCAGAAGGAAATGTATAATCTGCACTTTTAGCAATTGATAATCCCCCATCTCCAAACTCCCATGACAGTGTTTTTCCATTCGTAGCTGTAGCTTCGAAAGAAACCAATAACGGATTCTCTGAATCAACTTCATAAGTAAAATCTGCTGTTGGATCCATAACATTTTCGTCACTACACCCCACAACAAACACAGACATTAGCATAGCTAAAGCTAAAAATCTTAAATTATATCTATTAATTATTTTCATTTTTAATTCGTTTAAAAATTATCTTATCTATGTTAGATTTGGCAGCCCTCTTCACTTTGTTATGCTCCAAGGGCCTACCAACTAAAATTTAGTAACCAGGATTCTGGATCAACTCATTATTTCTATTCAACTCATCCAATAAAATTGGAAGGAAATACGATTTATTATCATTCCATGCTCTCCCTTGAACATTATCAAGAACAGAATATGTTGGGGTGCTACTTCCGTAAGGATATACAATTTTAATACCCTCGGCTGGAGTAATTACATCTGGAGCAATCATCCATCGTCTTATATCAAAATAACGATGTTGTTCGTATGATAACTCGATACGGCGTTCGTTTCTGTAACGTTCCATTAAATCTACTCCTGTTTCACTTACCGGAACATCTGGCATGCCTGCGCGGTTACGTATCATGTTTAAATACGTTTTAGCCTCACCTTCTTCTCCTAACTCTATACATGCCTCAGCATAATTCAATAATACTTCGGCATATCGCATTTGTCTCCAAGGATATTTTTGCATGTTGGTAGCCGTATGATTTACTGCAGGATCTATAAACTTTCTCAAGTAATATCCCGTATACGTACCATTCCAGTCTTGCACCGGTCCCTGACGGGTATCTAGACCCGGGATGGTTGTGCCATCTGCCTGAACATATGATCCTGTTTGTACTCTTCCGGTAGGATCAGTTCCTGCTGTAGACTCCGGACGTGGTTTCCAATATGCGCCATCGTAAAGAATATTAGCATAAAATCTTGGATCTCGATTTTCATAAGGTGCAGCTGCCTGATCTGGATTGCTCCAATCAAAATAAGTTCCGTCTGCCATCTCATAATCGTCAACCAATTGTCCAATTGGTGTATTTCCTCCCCAGTTTTCCCAGCCGTTAGGTCCGTTAAACAAACCAACGTTTGGATTATCCCAGTTATTAGCATTATTAGCGTGATCAAAGAAGCTTAAGAAAATATCTTCTTCATTTCCATTGTTCAAGAAAATATTGATGTAATTCTGTGTAGCTGCCTCTTGAGAATCAAAACTTGTACCCCCATAAAGACTATACACTCCCAGGTTAATAACAGCTTTAGCAGCATCTTTAGCCGCTTTCCAACGATCCATTTGACTTCCACTGGTATAACTGATTAATTCAGGATTTCCATAACCATTAGTCCATGATGCTGAAGCAAACAAATCACTAGCTGCGTATAATAAAATCTTAGACTTTAAAGTTAAAGCAGCTCCTTTTGTAGCTCTTGCTTTATCTCCAGATGCAGGCAACATCGCTGCAGCTGCATCGCAATCTGCAACAATGAAATTCACAGTCTCTTCCAGCGTATTTCGAGGCACTAAAAACTCATCTGTTGGTGTATATGCCTTATCTATTATTGGAACACCTCCGTAAAAGCTCATTAACCACCCATAGAAATAACCTCTTAAAAAGTGAACTTCACCTTTTAACTTATCGATATCGTCACCTTCTAAACCTGATTTTTCAATATTTTCAAAAAACAGATTACAAGCTCTAATATTTTTATAGAGACTATTCCAGGTTAGATTATAGTAATCTCCTGTCCAATGCCAAGGGCTCAGTACACCTAAATAACTATCACTAATTTCACTGTTTAAAATTGGTTTTGCTTCCCAATCCCAAACGTCCATAGATTCATCACTTAGCGAGGACATCATTTCTGTTTGAAACGCATGATGTTGCCCCATGTAAATATTATCTACGTAAGCGGTTATTAAAGCCGGATCTGACCACACTGCCGAATCTGAAAATCGATCTAGCGGTGCTACTTCAAGAAAATCATCATTACAACCTGTTATCAACAAGATTAGTAATAATATATATATGTTTTTTATACGATTCATGATACTAAAAATTTAAAAGGTTACATTCAATCCTAGGTTAATAGCTTTATTCAACGGATAACTGTATCCTGCATAACCAGTTTGAACCATCTCAGGGTCGAAGTCCTTCATATCAGGACTGTGCGTCCATAAATTGAATCCATTTACATACATTCTTAGGTTATCAATCTTAATTTTATCGGTAACCGATTTAGGTAAAGAATACCCTAATTCTATTGTTTTTAAACGCACATAATCTGTTTTATGCAACCAATAAGTATTTGGTTGATTTACCCAGTATTCACCTGTTCTGTTATAAGTTCTTGGATGCTCTGTACTAGGATCTAACTCTGTCCAGCGGTTGTCGTAAAAACTCTTAAGATAATTACCGAACTCACCTGATTCTGTTCCTTGATAGAACACACCTCCAAGAGCTCCTTGAAATAATAGGTTTAAATCGAAACCTTTAAATCCGAAATTCATATTTAAACCTCCGGTAAATAATGGCGTGCGGCTTTTATCGTATCGCACCATATCTTTGCCGTCTAAAACACCATCTTCGTTGTAATCTTCAAAAATGATATCTCCAGGTCTTGCTCCTGCTAAATGCGGATACGCATCTATTTCATCTTGATTTTGGAATATTCCAATCGCATTATAATATAAAGAAGCTCCTAGTGGTCTTCCTGTTGATTGTTGGTATACAGGTGCTCCAGGCGGTTCATCCCAGAAAAGTACTTTGTTTTTAGCATATACTCCGTTTACCCCAACACTATAAGTGAAAGCCGATGAATTATTACTGTACACTACATTAAAATCGAAACCTTTATTCTCGAATTCTCCTATGTTTTCATCTGGCAAGCTTAAACCTGTAGAGTTAGGTACTGAAGCATTTCTGCGAGCAAGAATATCGGTACGCGTATTTTCAAAATAATCGGCAGTAAGCGTTAATTTTCCATCAAAGAAATGTAAATCAACACCAACATCTTTTTGTGTAGCCGACTCCCAGGTTACCCCTGTATTTGGAACCACACCTTCATAAAGTACTTTATTGAATTGTGTTCCTCCATTAGAAACAAACGATAATCCTCCAAAAGAATATGATGACAAGTATTGATATGGAGAAATTAAATCGTTACCTGTTTGACCCCAAGATGCTCTGAATTTAGCAAAATTGATAAACGGAATGTTTTTTTGCCAAAAACCTTCTTTAGAAATGACATACCCTAAAGATACCCCTGGGAAAAACCCATAGCGACTGGATTGCTCAAAAATATAAGAAGCCTGATATCTCCAAACAAACTCAGCCAAATACTTATCCTTATAACCATAATTGGCTCTACCAAAATAGTTTAAACGTGTTTCTTCATATGCAGAACCACCGTTATTTATATCTTCTAAACCTCCGGCGAATAATTGATCGACCGCTGTTGACACAAAGTTTCTTCTAAAAGCCCAGAAGTCACTTCCTTTACCTTCAATTCGTTCTACACCTCCCATTAATTTTAAGCTGTGATCATCTGAAAAACTACTTTCATAATTAATCATTCCTCTGGTAAGTATATTTTGATTATCCCTTGCAGATTGACGTAATCTTGGGTCATCAAGACCTTGTTCAGAACCCACCAATAACGGATCGCCATTATCATCATAACTTACATTATCCCAAGAATACACAGTCCATGGTGTACTCCAGTTCTTAACAAAATTGAATGACTTATCTAAAGAGGCGTTTAAATTTACCGATAAACCTTTTACACCAGGAATATCGATATTCAATTGAAAATCGGAGTTTAAAACATACCATCTATCTTTTGAATATCCCGTATCATCTGTAACTAAAACCACAGGGTTATCTCCTCCTTCCATACCAGGTCCTGGTAAACCATTTGGCCAATAAGCTGGAATGATAGGCTTAGACCTCATAAGTTTATTAAATATCTCAGGAGCGCCACGTTGCGGAAAGTTTCTATCTTCATATCTTCCTGAAGTGTTCATTCTAAAATTGATATAATCATTAATTTTTATATCAAGGTTAGATCGCATGTCATATTGCTCAAATTTAGTTGAACTATTTCTGTAGAATGCGTCTTGAGACTTAGATGAAAGACTCACAAAATACTTAGTATTTTCAGTCCCTCCACTAATAGAAAGGTTGTTATAAGTTTGTGCCGACCAAGGTTTTAAAGTCTCTTTAATATAATCGCTATTAGGATAATTCCAAGGATCAGATCCATCTCTGAACTTCTGAATTTCATCTGGTGAATATCTTGGTCCTCGTCCTGCATAAAGATCGATTTCATTTAACAAAGTCGCATACTCTGCTGAATTAGTTAATTCAGGCATTACAGTCGGACGAGTTAAACCGTAATTCGTAGTAAAGTCTATTTTTGGCTTACCTGGCGTACCACGTTTGGTTGTGATCAGAATAACTCCATTCGCCGCCTGTGCTCCATAAATAGCTGCAGAAGCATCTTTAAGTACAGACATACTTTCGATAGTACTTGGATCTATTCTTTCTAAAGATCTTCCAGGCACTCCATCAACAACTATTAATGGTGAAGCATTTCCAAAAGTATTAACACCACGAATAAGAATTGACACTCCGTCATAACCTGGTTCACCACCATTGGACACTGCAACAACACCAGGTAATCTTCCTGATAACCCCTGACTAACATTGGTTACAGGAATACTTTTTAATTCTTTACCTTTTACTGAAGAAACAGCTCCCGTTAATGTTGTTTTCTTTTGTGTTCCAAAACCTACTACAACTACCTCATCTAATTGTGCGGTATCTTCCTCCATGGTTACATTAATGGTGGACGTTCCTGCTACCGTTACTTCTTGTTGTTTCATACCTACATATGAAAATAGAAGTATATCTCCTTCCTTTACATCTGAAATAGTGTACTGTCCGTCAAAATCTGTGGCAGTACCGTTAGAAGTTCCTTTTACTATAATGGTAACTCCCGGAACCGGCATACCTGCACCATCTACAACAGTACCGGATATTGATTTCTGCTGCTCAAGTGCAAATGTTGCACAAACAGACATTAAAATTAAAATAACTGTTAGCCAGTTGGCCTTAGTTACTTTTTGCAAACACGGTTTGAAACCGTGAAAACATCGCTTTTCATTCATAATTAGTTTAGTTTAAGTTGCTTTTTATTTTTTATGAAGTAGAAATATTACTACTATAATCTCCTCTTAATTTTTATCACTTGCTCTTATTCCTTATCATCTCATTGTTTAATTTATGTTGTACTTCCTTTTGTTTCCACTAAAGTATTTCGAAGTAAATAATTCAAGAATCTCAAATCAGTCAAATAGTGTCTGTATTTCACAACCCTCTATTTTTCAGCAAAAAAACAGTCTTATATTTACTTTATTCGGGCCCATGTATTAGTTTGGATAGAATCCTTTACAACCAGCCAAACGTGGTTGTAAATACCAAAACTGTCACTATAAATACCATTAGATTGTTTATTCTTACTCAATTTTACCAAAACAACATTCTCCCCTTCACTTTGCAAATAAGACGTTATGTCGCTTTCGAAAATTTCTGATGTATTATGATTAACACTAAGACATTTCCCGTTTATATAGATTTCATAAGGATTCGAAATCCCCTGAAACTTAATCCATATATTTTTACCATTCCATGATTCTGGGATATCAAAATGCTTTCTGTAACAGACTACTTTCGTTTCACCTGAAGGAATCCTTGTTATTGTGTGCGATTTTAAAAGACCGTAGTCTTTATTGCAGTCGTGAGGTAAGTCTAAATTTCTCCAAACCTTATCATTAATATCCTCTGGAATATTAGTATTCCCATAATAAAATTTCCAGTTTAAATCGAAAAGCTGAGTTTTAACCACTTCTTTTTCCTGGGTATCACACCTTGAAAAACATGCCAAAACCACCAGATAGATTAACAAATATGTTATAGTATTTTTCAAAATAAAATTTGATTACAACGTACAAAGAGCCATTTAAAATTTAACTCTGAGTAAAACTACCAATACGTAGTTCCGGAAGACATCGTTAATTCGTCAATCGTAGCTTGAAAACTCGTCAAACTATAATTCTGTTAAAAAGGACACGTGGAGGGCTTGTCTATTTTATTTAAATTTACATATCGACTAAACATTTCAAGCACGCTATACAAATGAATTATTGTAAACTATTTGCCATTATTTCTTTTTTTATTATTAGTTCTTTCGTAACTGCTCAAGAAATTCAAATTGAAAAATTAGGAATAGAAAAAGGACTTTCTAACAGCAACATATCCTGTATTACTCAAGACAGAGAAGGTTTTATATGGATTAGCACAAAAGATGGTTTAAATAGATTCGACGGGAGTAATTTTAAAATTTTTAAAACAACTGACAATGAAGAAAACTCCATTTGCAGTAACATTCTCAACCATGTTTATGCTGATGAATTTGATGACGTCGTGTGGATTGGTTCAGAAAAAAATGGTGTCGATGCCTACAATTATAAAACCCATACATTTAAACATTTTGAACATAATTATGATTCACCTGAAGAAAATTCTATTAGTGCCAATGGAATCACCCATATTGATGCTGATGAAGCAGGCAATATTTGGTTCGCAACTTACGATGGCGGCATAAATGTATTAGATAAATCAAATAATAAGTTTACCTATTACAATACAGATAATACTAAAGGCTTAGGATCAAACTTCAATTGGTGTCTTTACTATGATGACCCTGAAAACATATACATAGGCCATGTTAATGAAGGTTTTAGCATATTAAATTCAAAAACGAAAACGGCCATAAACTACAGACACGACCCGGAAAACCCTTCTTCACTTGTTAATAACACAGTCACTTCGATCACTAAAGATTTTAAAGGGCGTATTTGGATAGGTACCCGAGAAGGCCTCACATTATATGATCCGGCTAGTACGAAAATGATTAATTTTCAGCACGATCCAAAAAATCCAAATTCGCTATCAAACAACTTTGTTCAACAAGTCATTGAAACAAAAGAACATAAACTTTACATTGGTACTGAGGGAGGCGGATTAAATATTTTAGATTTAAACGACTTAACCTTTAACTTTAATCTATCCGATTTAAAATTTAGCCACATACTGGAATCAGACACTTCCAATGGATTATCCAGTTTATCCGTTCAAACCATTGCCCAGGATTCTTTTGGAAATATTTGGCTTGGTGGGCAAGGAAGTAATTTAAATTTTATTTCAAGCAAGCCAAATCAATTTAACAAAATCACCTATCTGCCATATATTTCAAACCATAATAGCTTGAACAATTCGTGGGCGCATAGCCTTTGCTTTGATGAAGACCAAAATATTTGGGTTGCAAATGGCTCAGGTGGTCTGGCTATCTATAAAAATGAAAATAAAATTAGACAATACGATTATATAGATATCAATTTTAAAAATGAAAACATTATAAGTACTTACCAAGGACAGCAATACACCTGGATAGGAACATCAGACGGCAGAATTTATTACTACGATAAACAACAAAATAAATTTAACAGACTAGCCTGTTTTAGCGACATAGAAAACACGCCGGTATACTCCTTTTTTGAAGATTCTAAAAATAACATATGGATAGCTACCGATAAAGGCTTACATAAATATAATACCGAACTAAAAACCTGTGATATTTACACCGATAAGAATTCTGAGTTGCCAGATAATATCATTAGGGCTATTTCCGAAGACGGCGAGGGTAATTTATGGGTGGGAACCTATATTGGAAACTTAAGTGTTTTTAATGAAGCCTTCAATTTAATTAAAGAATACAATCCTTCGTATGCCTTTTATGCAATTAATTGCATTTATAAAGATTCTAAAAACCGCATGTGGATTGGTAGTCAAAACGACCTGTTCTTAATTAAAAACCATAACGACGACTCCATTTTACGAATAGGTGAAATTTCGGGTTTGGCCGAATCAAATATAAGAGCCATTACCGAAGGCAAAAACGAAAATACAATCTGGTTTAGCACGATTAATGGAATTAGCAAAATTGAGATTAATACCATGCATGTTACCAACTACAGTTTTAATGATGGAATTGTACATGGTGAATACCTATACAGATCTGTAGCAAAAACTAACGATGGCAATCTGTTTTTCGGGTCTCAAAATGGAATTACCTGGTTTAATCAAGACATTGAAATTCCCTCTTTCGAATCACCAAAACCAAGTATTACAAGTATTTTAACCCCAATCAACAAAAACAACCTCAATCAATTTAAGGCTATACCTTTTAACCAAAAACTAAAACTAAACCACAACCAAAATACACTTCAAATAAAATTTAATATTCTTGATTATGCATTAACCGATATGGCTGAATTTGCTTATGAAATGAAAGGCCTCGATCAAGGATGGTTTCTATTAAAAAACGAGAGAGAAGTTACCTTTAGAAATTTAAAACCAGGAAACTATGTTTTCAATCTAAAATCGAAAATAAAAAACAGTGAATGGTCAGATCAGCTAAACACCATATTTATAGAAATCGATCCTCCTATCTGGCTTTCCTGGTGGATGAAACTTATTTATTTAATTGTTTTTTCGGCAATCTTTATTTTAGTTTCCAGATTTTACCAAAGAAAATTAAAAGTTGAAAACGCACTGATTTTAGAGAAAAAAAGCAGACAACAGGAGCATGATTTAAATGAAGACAAGCTTAAATTCTTCACAAACATCACCCATGAACTAAGAAGCCCAATGACGCTAATTCTGGGGCCTTTAGAAGACTTGATTTCTGAAAACTCCTTGACAGAAGACCAGTCGAAAAAACTTCAAATGATTCAGCGAATTGCCAATCGATTATTGAACATTGTAAACCAGATTCTTGAATTTAGAAAATCTGAAAATAAAAACAGAAAACTTAGTGTTATAAAAGACGACTTAAACCAATACATTCATGAAATTGGTATAAAATATAAAGACCTCAATCAAAACAAAGCCATTGATATTCAAATTAATGAGCCTAAACAAAAAACAGAAATGTTTTTCGACCCTAACGTGGTTACAATTATTATTGACAATCTTATTTCAAACGCTCTAAAATACACGCAAAAAGGCTCGATTACTGTAGATTTCAACAATTACTTAGAGGATAATATCGATTATACAGAAATAACCATTTCAGACACTGGTTATGGCATTTCTAAAGAAGATTTACCCCATATTTTTGACCGATACTACCAAGCCAAGAATGTTTCTCACCCGGTTAAAGGTACCGGAATAGGTTTAGCTTTAGTGAAAAATATGGTCGAATTACATGAAGCTAATATTGAAGTTTCCAGTGAGTTGAACCAAGGCACCACATTTAAAATTAAATTCTTAACCAATAACAGCTACCCCGATGCCATACATTATTACCCGGAAGAACCAGAAAATGAAGAAGATGACAAAAATGTTGTTTTAATTGTAGATGACGATCAGGATATCATTCAATATATAAAAGAATCACTAAGCGATACTTATAATATCATTTCTGCCGAAAATGGTAAAGTTGGTCTCGAATTGGCTAAAGAATCGATTCCTGATATCATTATTAGTGATGTCATGATGCCAATTATGGACGGTATAGACATGTGTAAACACCTAAAACAAGATATCGACACGAGTCATATTCCTGTTGTTTTATTAACTGCTAAAGTGTCTTTACATGATCAAAAAGTGGGTTACGATGTGGGGGCAGATTCCTATTTAACAAAACCGTTTAGTAGTAACCTTTTAAAAAGCAGACTCAAAAACATCATAGATACCAGAAAACAATATTCTTTAACCAGTGTTTCTAAATTTAAACAAAAACAACAACTGCTAAATGAATCGGTAGGTGAATTGGATAAGGAGTTTTTAAATAAATTAACTGAAGTAATTGAGGAAAACTTAGAAGATGAAAAAATGAACATTTCCTATGTTGCTGCACAGTTAAACATGAGCCATTCCACGTTATATAGAAAAATTAAAGCCTTAACAGATTTAACTGCCAACGAATTCATTAGAAAAGTTCGCATTAACTACGCAGAACAACTTTTAATGACCGGGCAGTTTAATATTTCTGAAATCATGTATCAGGTTGGGATTAATAGTAGTAGCTATTTCAGGCAATGTTTCAAGGAAGAATTTGGAACCAACCCAAGCGAATATCTACAAAAGCTAAAAGACAGCTAAACTAAATTTCCTTTTCTAACCTTTTGTAAAGCCGTATGAACATATCTCATTCGGCTTTTTTTATTCCTCCTTTATAAATGACCAATTACTAATTCCTTCTTGGCGAATTTCAGATGCTCTTTCGATTTATATTTCCTTACAATTGATACGCATGTAAATTTTCAATTCAACTAACTATTTAATAATTAAAATATGAAACTATTAAAACTAATTATCACCCCTATTGTCTTACTGATATTCCAGTCTACCATAGGGCAAAATTATAAGCAAGACCACTTATATTACGGCGTTGCTTATTACGACGAATACATGCCATACGAACGTTTACAAAAAGACATTGACATGATGAAAGATGCCAATATCAATTTCGTTCGTATTGCAGAATCCACCTGGAGCACCGTTGAACCTCAGGATGGCGTTTATGATTTTTCCAGTATCGACAGAGTATTAGATGCCATGTATAAAAATGGCATTGGTGTCATCTTCGGAACACCTTCTTACGCCATCCCTGCGTGGTTAGCACATAAACATCCCGAAATTTTGGCCACTACACCAGATGGAAATACAAACGTTTACGGGCCACGTCAAAACATGGATATATCACATGAAACTTATCGTTTTTATGTAGAACGCGTTATTCGTAAAATGATGGAGCATGTAAAAGATCATCCGGGTATTATAGGATATCAGGTAGACAATGAAACCAAACACTTTAATACCGCTGGAGAACCAGTTCAAGAAAAATTTGTCGCTTATATGAAAGACAAATTTAAATCTTTAGATAGCATTAACGCAAAATATGGTTTAGACTATTGGAGTAACCGCATAAATTCCTGGGAAGAGTTTCCTTCGGTTAACGGCACCATAAATGCCAGTTTAAGATCGGAATTTGAACATTTTCAACGCTTGTTAGTTACAGATTTCCTTACCTGGCAAGCTAATATTGTACGTGAATATTCAAAACCAAATCAATTTGTGACACATAATCATGACTTGGAATGGCGAGGCTACTCATTTGGTATGCAACCCGATGCCGACCATTTTGAAATTGACCAAGCCATGGATGTTGTTGGTATTGATATTTACCATCCAACTCAAGACCATTTAACAGGCATTGAAATCTCGTTTGGCGGCGATATGGCACGCTCCTTTAAAAACGGGAACAGTTACTTTGTTATTGAAACAGAAGCTCAAGGTTTTGCAAAATGGACTCCCTATCCGGGGCAATTGCGTTTACAGGCCTTCAGCCATTTAGCCTCAGGAGCTTCCATGGTTGGGTACTGGCATTGGCACTCCTTACACAACGCCATTGAAACCTACTGGAAAGGGTTATTAAGTCACGATTTTGAACCCAACCCAACATATAACGAAGCTAAAACTATTGGGGCAGACTTTAAACGTTTAAATGACCATCTTCTAGGATTAAAAAAGAAAAATGATGTTGCTTTTTTTGTGAGTAATGAAGCTATGACGGGGTTTGACGACTTTAGCTTTGGCTGGTTCAGTTCTGAAAAATACAACGACATTGTGCGTCCGTTTTATGATGCGCTTTATAAAATGAACGTTGGCGTTGATTTTGTAGACCCTTCAACCATTGAAAAGCTAAGCAATTATAAAATGATTGTCGTTCCAGTCTTATATGCTGCCTCTAATGATATCCTGAATGCCTTGAATAAGTATGTTGAAAATGGAGGTCGCATTGTATATACTTTTAAATCTGGTTTTTCTGATGAAAATGTAAAAGTTCGGCATACCAAACAACCCGGAATAATAAGAAAGGCTACAGGAAATTACTATAGTCAATTTGCCAGACCTGAACATGTATCTATTAAAGGTGACAACTACGGATTAAACGAAAACGATGAAGAAGTTAAATACTTCATGGAGCTTCTTACCACCGACGACAACACGCAAGTATTAGCCTATTACGACCACCCTTTCTGGGGTCAATATGCTGCAATTACCGAAAACCAATACGGAAATGGTGTTGCTACGTATATTGGATTTATGCCTGGTGACAAACTCATAACCGAAATTTTAACAGACCAGCTTAAAAAAGCTAATCTTTGGGGCATTGATCAGGAATTGGAATATCCTCTTATTACAAAGTCTGGAACTAACAGACAGGGTAAAACGATTCGATATTTCCTTAATTATTCTCAAGAAAAACAATCGTTTAAATATCAATATAGAAAAGGAATAGAGCTTCTTTACGGAGCAAAAATTCAACATAATCAAACTTTAGATCTCGAACCCTGGGGTGTTAAAATTATAGAAGAAAACTAAAATCTAGTTCCATTAAAAAAAGCTGCATGAATTACCATGCAGCTTTTTTATTTTCTTTTATTTTCTAATTACTTTTTTATAATCTTTTTTGTTACCTGTGATTCTTCGGTCGTTACATGTAACAAATAAATTCCTGAATTCAGTTGACTCATATCCAATTCATAAGTATTGGCTCCTAAAGCCGTTTTACTTACAAATATTAGCCTACCATTTAAGTCCATTATATTTATTCCTGATGGCTCTTTACTAAACTTAACAGTTAATCTACCTGATGTAGGATTAGGAAAAACAGACAAGTCTAAAAGTGCTGTTGTATCTTCTTCTAAACTTAAAGTCTTTGTGTTTACAGATGATTTTGCACTACTTGAACAATTATAAGTCATTTGAGAATCATTATATGCTAAACTACTATGAGTGGCATCACTAATACAAAAGTTAACAACTACACCTCCTTTGGCGGTAGATGATGTTTGAAAGCTAACAACACCATTAGAACCTGAAATTCCAGTTACGGATTCATTCCATGTGCCTGAAAAATATCCAGTTACAGTGGCTCCAACAACAGGATTAGATAAATCATCTACTAACACAACCTCTGCAGAACCATACTTACTTCCTTTTCCTGCTCCTATAGTTCCTGTAACAACAGATTGCACACTAAACGTAGTCGCCTCACCAACTGTAATTCCTGCCAAATCTGCAATTTCAGTAGCAGACAACGGATAATTGTAAACTCTAAAATCATCCACTGAAGCATTTAATGCCGGATCTGGATACTGACTTCTTCCTATATAATTTTGGATGGGTTTAAAATCATTAGGACTCAAAACAAAGCCTGCATTGCTATCAACCAAACCTCCATTAACATACAAAGCGGCTCCATCTGCACCTAAAGTTACTGCTACATGCGTCCACTCTCCTGTTGCGATACTTGGGCCATAAAGATTTTCTTCGGCGCCATTATACTTAATTCCATATTGAATACCTCCTGTCCATGAATCTGGCGTTAAAAACATATATTCATCTGTACCATTTCCGAAATCAAAAACACGTTGCCATTGGCCACCACCATTATAGTAAATCCAAGTGGCAACTGTAATTTCCTGATGACTGGCAATATCTGCAGGAAGCTGAACAAAATCTTCAGCACCATCTAAATTAATTGATCCAGATCCCTCTTTTCCAGCACCATATGAAGGTTCGCCATAAGTTGCACCGTGATTTAGGTTAACCGAGCTATCTAAAGTATTTCCATCAAAACTAATTTCTGTAACAATGTTATTCGCTCCAGTTGCCGTAGCCGAAACCTGATTTGAATAATCCGAACGGTTTAACGAACCATCAATCGCCTTAATTTGATAAAAATATGGCACCCCTTCTAATGCAGCATTATCGACAAATGAGGTTGCAGTTACATTTCTGGCTATGGTATTGTAAGCGCCATTGGCACTTTCAGCTCTAAAAATAGTGTACCCTGCAACATCACTTTCTGAATTGGCTGTCCAATCTAGTTTAATTGAAGAGCCCTGAGCTGTTGCTACTAAATTAGCTGGCGCATTAGGCGGATTAAATTCAATAGGAGCACCAACAGGAAGGAAACGCCATTGCTGATCATAACTACCATCTTTACCCCATTGTACCACATTAGTTCCTTCAATATCAAGACATTTTGAACTTTCTCTGCTTCGAATGTAAAACCAGCCATCTTCAGCATAATCTAAATACCATTGCTGATTTCCATATTGCCCGGCAGACCATTGGTGAATATTACCCCCATCATCCAGACTAAAGCCACTAAGATCTAAATACTTTGTACTACTTGAAGCCGGTTGAAATTTAAAATAACTAAAATCACCCCCTACTCGGCTATCTACAGGCGTTACATCCCACTGTTGTGATGTTGCTCCTGAATAACTTAACAGGCCTACATTCGATCCGTCCTGAGCAGCATTACCTTCAATACTCATGACCTGTTCGTTTGCTCTGTTTACCAAAACATAACGTCCATCGATTACAGGTTGAATGTCGTCTCCCCAGGTAATATTTATAACGCGTTCTGCGTTGGTTTGACCATTACCATAACTTCCAGGTGCCCCTCCAGGCATTTCCAATACAAATTCACGTTGTGGTCCATAACCATCATAATAAACTGCTCGATCTTTAGATATGTAATTGAATGTTGTTGTTACGGCCTGTCTTTCGGAAGTTCCTCCAAAAGCCTGTATTTTCCCTTCCGGTGAACGATATACCGCAGCAGCAGTCCAGTTTGCTCTATGTTCTGCATACCCTAAACGCTGACCATCAAAAGCCTTTACCATCTCACCACTAGCTAAGTCAATATCTGCCCACCAAATTCCAGTTTGCATACCATATTCATAGCCAACTAAAGCTTCAACAATATTGTGTAGTTCATCAAGAGAAGCATGATGTCCATTAGACCTAACACTTTGTAAAAAACTAGCATAACCATCAAAACTCCCCGCCAACTGATGCGTATTTCCTTCATCAACACCTGCAGGTATTAAATAATCATACCAGCCTTGTGCTTCATCACAGTTTAAAGTATTCCCTCCAGAAAGACGTACATTATTAAAAAGAGGATTACTATTCAATAAGGCAGTAATGTCATACATATCTTGAGCAGAACCTTGTCCCCATCCATAATCTGGTTCATTAAATGCGCCTACGGTTATAACATTGTGCCCTGCATCTAAATACCTTTGTGTTGATACCTCAATTAACTTTTCCCATCGTGCCGGGTATCCCACATAATATGGATCGACAGAAGGATGATCACAATTCAACGCCAAATCTGTGTTTGGACCAACGTAGGTATTTATTAGATATAGTCGATAATTTAAATCGTCAATCTGTTCTTGAGTTAAATCGGTATCATTCACCAAGGGAAAGGTTGGTTGAAATGAAGCCCTCACAATATCGATTTGATCTAAACCCATAAAAAGAATATTACGACGAAAGGCTTGTTCATTTGCCCAGGCCAAATCTGCACCAAACTCCACAGTTTTTGATATACCTGTATCGGTAATATCGAAAGGAACTGAGCGATCTGCAGCAGGTTGGGCAACGAGATTATCACTCGAACTTGCCGTTTGAGCATGAATCTTTGAAATTGAAATTTCTAGCAATGTTAGAACCGCAAAAAACGCGATTTTCTTAAATGTAATTTGTTTTAACATAATTAATTAGTTTAGTTTAGTTTAGTTCTTTCCTAAAAGGGATTTCCTTTTACGGCACTTTACAAAGTTGGCTAGATACTGAACAAAACAGCGACACGAATCGTTCAATTTAACATCACAAATTCTTCAATCTATTGAACAACAAGTATTATCCAGAGATGAAGTTGTAATTTCGTTCTTGTAAACATCAAACTAAATAAACTTTAGACATCCTATTATTTGAAATGAAAAACTTAATAATTACCATCTCGCTCATCATTAGCATAACCTCATGTAAAGATCAAACTCAAAAAAAGCCAGACACAAATACATTTGAACCGAACTGGAGCTCCTTACAACACTATGAAACTCCTGAATGGTTTAGAGATGCCAAATTTGGAATATGGGCACATTGGGGACCTCAATGTCAGCCTGAATCGGGAGATTGGTATGGCAGACACATGTATAGCCAGGGACATTGGCAATATAATTCGCATATTAAACAATATGGACATCCGTCTAAATTTGGTTTTAAAGATGTTATCAATGAATGGAAAGCAGAAAAATGGAATCCAGAAAAACTGGTTGCTCTTTATAAGCGTGCTGGTGCTCGTTACTTTTTTGCTATGGGAAACCATCATGATAACCTAGATTTATGGGATAGTAAATACCAAAAATGGAATTCTGTTGCTGTAGGCCCTAAAAAAGATATCCTAACAGGATGGAAACAAGCCGCTAAAAATAATGGATTACCTTTTGGTGTTAGCATCCATTCATCCCATGCCTGGAGATGGTATGAAACATCTCAAATGAGCGACAGCGAAGGGAAATATAAAGGAATCCCTTATGACGGAACCCTAACAAAAGAAGATGGCATAGGGCAATGGTGGGAAGGTCTTGACCCACAAAACCTTTATGCTCAAAATCATGATTTAAGCACAAACAGTGAAGACTTAAACAGCATTATGGAACAGTGGGATTGGAATCATGGATCTAGTATACCTACAAAAGAGTATTGCACAAATTTTTACAATCGTACCATAGATATGATAGACCAATTTCAACCCGATTTAATCTATTTTGATGATACTGCACTCCCCCTATGGCCCTTTAGCAATGTTGGTTTAGATATTGCTGCCCATTATTATAACTCAAACATGAAACAACATCAAGGTAAATTAGAAGCTGTTTTATTTGGTAAAATCTTAAGCGATCAACAAAAAGAATGCATGGTTTGGGACGTAGAACGTGGTGCTCCGAATGATATTCAGGATAAGCCATGGCAAACCTGTACTTGCATCGGGGCATGGCATTACGACAGAGAGATATATAATCGTAATAGCTATAAATCAGCCAAAACAGTAACCCAAATGCTGGTTGATATTGTTAGTAAAAACGGAAATCTTCTGTTAAGTATACCTATAAGAGGAGATGGATCCATCGACGAACATGAATTAAAAATTGTAGAAGATATTACAAAATGGATGGATATTAATAGTGAATGCATTTATGACACCAGACCATGGCATATTTATGGAGAAGGTCCAAAAACTGAACGTTCTAATCCATTAAAAGAACAAGGCTTCAATGAAGAACAAGGCATTCCCTATACAGATAAGGATGTTAGATTTACTAAAAAAGGTGATGCCCTGTTTGCCATTATTATGGAACTACCCGAAAACAATACCCCTGTAAAAATCAAATCACTAACCACCAAAAATCCGTATTTACAAATTAATAATCGAAATGTACAACTTCTTGGAGGGGATCTTAAATCCTTTAATTTCTCTTCAGATGGATTAATTATTGAATTAACTGAAAACCAAAAATTAATAGCGCCTTTGGTATTTAAAATTCAATAGCATATTGTAAACAACTAATCATTTAATTTCCTTTGACCTAAACCCTCATATCATAAAAGATAGAGGGTTTTCATTTTTCCATTCCTTGCTTAACCTATTATGTTAAACCTTGCATAAAAATTACACCACCCCTTTAAAAATCCATTTGACCGATTTGTAAATCTCTCTTGATGAATTTTAGACGGTCCTTTCAAGAATCTAATACTAATATTGAGAAAATGTTTCAGGTCAAAGGGAAATGAGCAATTAATTTATAAGAATGCTTTCAATATGAAAATAATAATGTTTGAATGGGATATTGCAAAAGGGAAAAAGTTGAATGGCAAGAATTTAATGATTGGACAACATCTGCCTAATCAAGAAACAAAACATTCAGTTTCAAAAGAAATTTATGGAATATCTATTGACTTAGTTGATGACTCGAAAAAAAACAAACTTAAAAGATTTTCATGTTCAGACAAGTACATTACCGGTAAGCCAGCAGAAATTTCAAAAAAGGAAGCAAGAACATTACTCATTAAGGAAATAGACAAAGCACTCGATTTAATGTTTGATAACCAACATATAGCCAACACAAACCGAGACTTAAACATTTGCAATTTAGAAGAAGATAAAGATGAAACTGAATTCGTGTTATAACCCCAATTTACCAGACCAAACTAAACCTAATAAGTGTAAAAATGGAGAACTAAACAATCTATTAACTATTTAAATTTTAATTATTATGAAAAAACAATTACACAAACTCATTATCCACCTTACTAAGATTGCAACGGTTGGATGCGTTACCCTTGGTGCTACATTTTTAAATGCACAAACCCCGATAACCGTTACAAATGGTGATTTTGAACTTCCAAACACAACAAAACAGCAAAATTGGAGTAATGTTCCTGGATGGAATTCAGATACTGCCGCTAGTGATTCAGGTGTTGAAGGGAGTGCAGGAAGCTGGACAGCTTTCATTATGAATAGTGACCCTTCAGTTTACAATCTAACAGATCATAATATTTCAGATGGTGAAGAATTTCAAATTAATGTTAACGTTTGGGATATTTGGAATGGACCTAAATTTATTGTAACACTCTACTATGATAACGGTAATGGAGTAAGAACTGTTTTGGGGACACAAACATTTGATATCGCACCAAGTACTACAGTACCTGTTTCATTTAGCGCTACAGCAACAGCGTCATCAGCAGGTTCTAAATTAGGGATTGAGTTTGACAACCTTTCCGGAGATGGTGGTGCAGGTTGGACAGGTTTTGACGATGTCACTTTAACAGTGTCATCAACTCTAGGAAATAAAGATTTTAAAACTGATGGCTTAAGCCTATATCCAAACCCTTCTAAAGACGGTTATTTTAATATCTCACTTAAAACCATTGATACTTCTGTTAATATAAAAGCCTATACCATTTTAGGAAAAGAAGTGTTTAATAAAAATTTCGCTCCTACTTCTAAAATAGTTGAAGTAAAACATAACTTAAAAGCTGGGATATACCTTATAAAAGTTAACGATTCTTCTACTTCTAAATTGATTGTAAAATAACATCCCTTTATAAATAAAGTTAACATTGCACATTTTAAAACTCCTCAATTATTTTGAGATTGAGGAGTTTTTATCTCCAAAAAATGATGAAAATCTCTAAGAAATTATCAAAAATAGTTTACCTTACCATTATCTTCCTTTTAGTTTCATACCTATCGACACAAGCTCAAACTAACAGTCTTCCTGTTACCGAAATTACTATAAACACCACCCCTGCCCAAAATATTGATACGTCGTGGAAGCAATTATTTAACTTTGAATGGAAATTTCAATTAGGTGATTTTCAAATTGATGAATCCACTCCTATTAATGATGCAGCGTGGAGGGCTGTTAATTTACCACACGATTATAGTATTGAAGGAAAAACGTCTGCAGGCAACCCTATGGGCAATGATGGCGGTTATTTTCCAGCCGGCATAGGTTGGTATCAGAAACATTTTCAAGTTCCAGCAGAGTGGCAAAACAAACAAATTGCTATCTACTTTGAAGGCGTTTACATGAACTCTGATGTCTATATTAATGGTGTTTCCTTAGGAAACCGTCCTTACGGATACTCTTCATTCTATTACGACCTTACCCCCTACCTTAACATAACCGGAAACAATACGATATCTGTTCGTGTTGACAATTCACAACACAAAAACAGCCGCTGGTATAGTGGTTCTGGTATTTATAGAAATGTTTGGCTTTTAGCAAAAGGAGATGTTCAAGTCCCTCACTGGGGATCTTCAATCAAAACAACTAATGTAAGTACTTCTCAAGCAACAGTAAATATAAAAGCATTAGTAAAAAATACCATGAACACTACAAAAAACGTTGTTTTATCATCTCAAATTGAAGGTGAAGGTTCAACTGAAAGTAATATACAAATAGCGGCAAATTCTGAGCAAACTGTAGAACAAACTATAGTCGTTAATAATCCGTTTTTATGGTCTACAGATGATCCCAATTTATACAAAGCCACTATACAAGTCCTTGAAAACAATGTCGTTATAGACGAAACAAAACACACCTTTGGTATACGTTCTATTGACTTTAGTGTTGAAAATGGATTTTTACTTAATGGCGAACCTATGTTAATTAACGGCGGCTGCGTACATCATGACAACGGCTGTTTAGGTGCCAAAGCTTATAATAGAGCTGAAGAACGAAAAGCAGAATTACTAAAATCTGCCGGATTTAATGCCGTTCGTACAGCACACAACCTGCCTTCCGAGGCTTTTCTCGACGCATGTGATCGTATTGGCTTACTGGTTATTGACGAATCTTTTGATGGCTGGCGTGTAAGTAAAACCACTTACGATTACGCTATGTATTTTGACCAATGGGCTATTCAAGATGTACAAGATATGGTGCGTCGCGACCAAAACCACCCATCCATTATCATGTGGAGTATTGGTAATGAAATTATTGAACGAACGTCTTCTGATGCTGTAAACACAGCCAGAATGTTATCAAATGCAGTCAAAGAAATTGATATCACACGCCCCGTAACCTCAGCTATGACAACTTGGGGACAAGGCTGGGAAATATTTGACCCACTTATGGCAGAGCATGATGTATGCGGTTACAATTACCAGATGCACGAAGCAGAATCAGACCATCAACGTGTTCCAAATAGAATCATCTTTCAATCAGAATCTTACCCTAAAGATGCGTTTTACAACTGGAATATGTCACAGCAACACAGCTATATTCTAGGTGATTTTGTTTGGACAGCGATGGATTACCTCGGCGAATCCGGTATTGGTCGTTACTACTATACGGGAGATACTCCTGGAGAACATTGGGATGCGAATCACTTTCCCTGGCATGGTGCCTATTGTGGGGATATTGACCTTATTGGTCATAGAAAACCTATTTCCTATTACCGCGAAATGTTATATAATGATAACAGAAAATTATATATGGCTGTTAAGGAACCAGCTCCTCTAGACGGTAGAGAGATTCACGAAACCTCTTGGTCTGTTTGGCCTACTTGGGAAAGTTGGACTTGGGATGGTTACGAAGGACTAAATATTGATGTGGAAATCTATTCAAAATACCCTAAGGTACGTTTATACTTAAACGATGTCCTTATTGGAGAAAAAAACACAAGTATTAATGAAGAATTTAAAACAGTATTTACACTACCTTATCAAGCCGGTACATTAAAAGCTATAGGTGTTGAGGATGGTAACGAAGTTGAGACAACCATTTTAAAAACCGCTGGTAAAGCTACCCAAATTAAACTTACTGCCGATAGACCTGGTATACAGGCCGATGGACAAGATCTAGTTTATATAACCGTAGAATTAACAGATGCTGAAGGAAATATTCAACCTAATACAGATGAAAGACTAGCTTTCGTAGTTGAAGGCGGCGGAGAAATTATTGGTGTTGACAATGCCAATTTACAAGACACCGATTATTACATGGCTTCAACAAGGAAAACCTGGAAAGGTCGAGCTTTGGTTGTTGTTAAAAGTGATGGAAACGGTAGTGATATTACCCTAAATGTAGGCTCTGCAGAATTAATGGCTGCAACCTTAGATAATATAGAACTTTCTGTATCAGCTCTAGATCCTATTTTTGATCCTGAAATAAAAGAATATACCGTTTATGTCGCTCAAGGTACAACTAGTATTGATGTAACAGGCATACCAACAGCTTCAAGTGCTACAGTATTAGGAAACGGTACAGCTACTTTAGTAAACGGTGTTGCCAACGTTAATCTAGAAGTTACATCCCCTGATGGAAATACAACCGAAACTTATATTGTTAATATACAAGAAGTAGATGGTACCAACTTTGCCATGTATTTACCTGGAGGCAATGGTTATAATAGTAACATCAAAATTTCAGGGCTAGAACTCAATTCTTTGCCTTTTACTATGGAAGTCTGGTTTAAACCCGAAGGCTCACAAACCTCTCGTTCTGGATTATTATTTGGAAGAAATCCTGCCAACAATGACAATGGAGGTATTCAGTATCTGGATAATAATAACATCATAGGTATGAGTAATTCTTCTGATGATTGGGATGGTATAAGTGCCGGGCAAGCAGCACCCGACCAATGGCATCATATCGCGTTTGTTGTAAATAATAATTCACGTCGCATTTATTTAGATGGTATTGAAACCTCACAAAATGATGTTAATATTGCGGTAGATTATTCTGCGAGCAATCTCTATATAGGATTCGACAATGTTGGTAATGATCGTGCATTTAAAGGTATAATTGATGAAGTACGTGTATGGAATACAGAACTTACCTATGAAACGATAGAGGCTAATGCCCTTAAAGTTTTAAAAGGTGACGAAGCCAACCTTATTGGGTATTGGCATTTCGATTTACCCAATAAGTCTCAAGCCATTGACATGACCAATAACAACCACGGTGTTATAACAGGAGGGATCTATGTGCCTTCATTCAAGCGTAACAATTTAAACTTAACAAGCCTTTCTATATCAGACGAAAATGGTTTTGTTAAGCAATTCGATCCAAGTTTAACTGAGCATCATGTTTTATTACCTGTAGGCACAACTTCAGTCAATATTGATGCTACAGCCGAAGACCCAAACACTAACTTATCCGGAATAGGAACCATCAATATAGAAGATCATGGAACCCTAACTATAACCGTAAACTCTGAGGACGGGGTTGAATCGAGTGAACATACTATTAAATATATTGTTGATGTTGATAATTGTACACTAATACATTCATACCCTTTTAATGACGGGACCGCTAATGACACTGTCGGCAATGCAGATGGAGTAATTTTTGGCGGAGCAATTGAAAATGGATTATACACAACTTATAATCAAGGAGATTTTATTAATCTACCTGGTAATGATATTGAAATAAACACATACCCTTCCATTACTATTGAATCTTTCGTTACTGCAGGATTAAATAATGCTGCATTCACCATGTTAAGCTATTTTGGAAATACAACCGGGTCTTTTGGAACCAATCATTATTATACCACTCTGATTAACGGAGGGCAAAGTAGTACGGCTATATCTTGTGGTAATTTCAATGCACCCTGGAACAATGAAACTAGAGTAAATGGAGCTGTACTGAACGATGGAAAAACATATCATTTAATTAGTACGATTGACCAAAATAACATCTCTTGGTATATTAACGGTATATTAATTGATCTAAAAACTCTGGCATCCCATAATTCCATTCAATTACTCGATAATACCTTAGTCTATTTATGCAAAAGTGGATATGCCAATGATGCGACATGGATTGGTTCTATTGATGAATTTAATATTTATAAAGGCATCATGACTGCCGAAACTATAGCCTTCAGAGCCAATAACGGACCATTGTCAACTACAACATGGAATCCTGATTTTTTAATTTATCCTACAGTATCTCAATCTGGAAAATTCACTATTAAAACCAATGGCACATTAACCCAAATTAGTGTTTACGATCTGGTTGGAAGAAAAATAAAACAATTTTCGAGTAGGTCAAATGAAATAATATTAAATTTATACACCTCACAAATGTACCTTGTTAAAGTCCAATCTGAAGGTTTTACAAAACTTTTTAAAATATTTAAGATCTAATATTACTTGAGGCTCAAATAATATCTATGAAACATATTATTATATTAATTCTAACCCTATTAAGCTATTCTTCTACTTATAGTCAAAATGAAAAGCCAAGAGTTATTATAACTACTGATGGAGAAGCTGATGACAGAGCTTCTATGGTTCGGTTTTTATTAACTTCCAACGAGTTTGACATTGAAGGCATAATAAATAGTAGTTCGCAATTCCATTGGGTTGGTGGTGAAGGATGGCACGCGTTTCATGATGTTAATTGGATAAAGGATTACATTGATTTATATGCGAAAGTATACGATAACCTTATATTACATGACTCAAATTATCCTAGCCCAGAATACCTTTTAAGCAAATGGAAAGTTGGTAACATTAATGAGATTGGAGAAGACTACCTTCGTACCGATGGCGCCAAACTAATAGCCAGTGTTTTACTAGACAACACCGATAAACGCCCCATATGGCTCCAGGCATGGGGAGGTTGCAATACGATTTCCAGAGCATTAAAAATAATTCAGGAAGACCACCCGGAGCGCATGAGCGAAATCGCTAAAAAAACACGTCTTTTTCTAATTTGGGAGCAAGATGAAACTTATCAGAACTACATTAGGCCTAACTGGGAACATTTAAAGATAACCACTATAATTTCAGATCAATTTGATTGTATGGCTTACATATGGCATAAAGTACTTCCCGATGACATAAAATCCTATTTCGAATCAAAATGGATGGAAGAAAACATTTTAACCAATCACGGTGCTTTATGTGATGCCTATGAAAACAACCATGGCGCTTTTAATGCCGAAGGAGATACCCCTGCATTTCTCCATAATATACCGAACGGACTCAGAAGCACCGAGTCTCCAGACTTTGGTGGTTGGGGAGGTCGTTATACGAAAGTAAGGAATAATGTTTGGATGGACCTCCTACCCGATTCTGAAATAACATATCCTGAAGGACAAAGAAGTATACATAACAGTTGGTCTAAAAAAATGGAGCATGACACAGTTTCAAATAAGGTAACTATAAGAAACAAATATTTTAAACCCTTATGGATGTGGCTAGAACATGTTCAAAATGATTTTGCCGCAAGGGCCGATTGGTGTGTGAACGATTATAATTCTGCAAATCACCATCCTATAGTAAATTTAAAAAACACCCCTTTAAACATTACTACTAAAGCGGGGTCCAAAATAAAACTAGATGCATCCAAATCCTTCGATCCTGATAATGATGATCTCCATATAACCTGGTGGAATTACAAAGAAGCGAATACATATTCTGGTCAAGAAATTATTCCAAAAACTCAATCTTCAATTACAAAATTTATCTTACCAAAGGACGCACAATCCGGCGATACATTTCATATGATTTGTGAGGTTACCGATTCGGGCTCCCCTTCATTAACGAGATACAAAAGGGTAATTATTACTATTTCTGAATAAAATTATTTCTAGTTAGTATTTATTATCACAAAATTTCAGCATAAAAAAACGGGTACAACTACTTAAAGCACCTCCTAAAATGCATTTAAATAGCGGTTATTGACTACAATTGTGATCTACACCACCCTAATTTATTTTTATCTAATATATAACGTATTGATAGTTTATTTGAATTCATAACTTTAATTATTTGATTGATTTAATGGAATATGAAATACCACCTTTTTAGAGTCCTTTTATTGAAGATTTAATATAATTTATGAAATGAAGAATTTCTGAAACACTTGAATTTATTGCAAAAAAAAGAGAACCTATTTCTAGATTCTCTTGCTTCGTAGCGGGAACAGGACTCGAACCTGTGACCTTCGGGTTATGAGTTCATCACCTGACAAATTCATAACACAAAATAAGGACTTCCCGGATGCCATATTTTAAATTCGTGTTCCAAAACGTGTTCAGTTTTGTGTTCACTTTGTTATTTAAATTTTAACAAAAATAACGATTTAAATGATAGTTAATTTAACTCTAAATTTATTTATTTTCTCTGTAAAAAAATGACTAACTCTTAACACTTTAAAAAGTATGTCGTTAGAGTGTATTGCTACAAATGGAGAGCCAAAACTGAAATTATAGAAGAATTAAGGCTTCTACAACTATTAAAAGAGAATAATCTTTCTATTTCGTTTCCAATTTCAGATAAATAAAACAATCTAATTCAAGAAATTTATTCGCCTGAAGGACTTCGCTACATTGTTCTATTTTCATATGCTGAAGGCGAAAAAATGCGATTTATGAATAATTATAATTGTTTTGAAATGGGTTCGCTAATGGCTAGATTTCACGACATAACATCACATAAAAAAATTGATAGAACAAACTATAATTCAGAATTACTTTTAAGTGATTCTTACAAACAATTAATGCAATTTTTCTCGGAGGATTTAGACGAAATGAAATATCTAAAAAAAATAGGAATGGAATTCTCTAAAACCTTTCAGGGGCTAGAACAAACCAAATTTCAAAAAGGAATAGTTCATCTTGATATTTGGCATGATAATGTTAGCGTCAAAAATGACAAGGAAATAACAATTTTTGACTTTGATAATTGCGGAAATGGGTTTTTGTTTTTAGACATTGGATATTTCTTTATTCAATTGTTTTATATAGAGTCGGACAAAGAAGTTTATGAATCAAAAGTAAAAAGTTTTCTTAGTGGTTATCGTAAAGTAAGAGAACTTTCAGAACAGGAAACCAAATTAATTCCAGAAGCTGGAGCCTCTATTTTTGCTTTTTATCTTGGTGTACAAGCGCAAAGGTTTGATTGGTCGAATATATTTTTAACAGAAAACTATCTTAAAATGTTTGTTGGAAGAATAAAATCTTGGATGGAATACAATAAAGAAAAGAATACATACAGCTAATACTGATAGACATTACAAAAGCCTGTGATTTATTTTTTTCAAATATGATACACAAACAGCCATTGTAAGTGCGCTTGTTGTTTTCAGAAAGTTTTATAATATAATTTCACATAATTATATCGACTTGTAATATCATCTATGACTGCCCTAAAAACATAAAAGACTAAGATTACCTACTTATTTTGACTTCATTTAAAAACTATAATCTATTCCTTTTAATACTCTTCCTTATCTAATTTACTATAATAATAACACTTTTAAACAGTTCCGTTTTTAGGGAAGCTTACACATAAACATATTAAATTAATTGACCAGCTCTTAAATTTAAAGATGAGATCCATCAATAGATTTTTCAAACATGATTCCTCCTTTATACATTCCTTTGAGGAAAGGATGAATATCTTTACCAAGTTCAGTTATACTATATTCAACACGAGGGGGAACTTCTGGAAAAACAGTTCGATTTACTAATCCATCTAATTCCAATTCTTTTAGTTGTTTAGTAAGCATTCGTTCACTGATATCAGTTAATAGTTTAACCAATTCGCTATACCTTTTATCTCCTTGAAAAAGGTGTAAAATAATCGTTGCTTTTCGTTTTCCCTTAATAACATTTATAAATGTATCAATCGGACAATAACTTTTTTTCATTTTTTTCTTCCCTTAAAGCCCTTAAAAACACTCAAAATGGAAATAAATGTTCGTACACCAACCATCTGTAAGTTCTTGTTTAACAGAATATTTATCCTGAAATTTACACAAAAGTAAGTAAAATAAAATTCAAACGATGAAACAGAAGGATTCTACATTTAAAGCTTTTCGAATTGAAGATATTAATGGTAATTATCAAGGCTCTATTAAAGAAATGGAATTTGGCATATTGAATAATAATGAGATTTTAGTAAAAGTACACTATAGTTCATTGAATTATAAAGATGCATTATCTGCTTCAGGGAATAAGGGAGTAACGAAAAATTATCCACACACACCAGGTATTGATGCGGTAGGCACGATAGTAAAATCTAACAGTGATTTATTTAATTTTGGAGAAAAAGTAATTGTAACCAGTTATGATTTAGGAATGAATACTGACGGTGGATTTGCTGAGTATGTTCAGGTTCCATCAGAATGGGCCTTAAAATTACCCGAAAAAATGACCATGAAAGAGGCAATGATATATGGTACTGCCGGGTTAACAGCGGGAATATCGGTTTTAAGACTTACCGAATTGGTAAAGCCAAAGGATGGAAAAATAGTGGTTTCAGGCGCAACAGGTGGCGTTGGGGCATTGAGTGTTTCTATTTTAAGTAAGTTGGGGTATTCGGTGATTGCAATAACAGGTAAGGAAACAGAACAAGACTATTTAATTAGTCTTGGAGCTGATGAAGTGCTATTTCGAAGTGATATTGAAAATTTTGACAAAAAGCCATTGTTAAAACCTTTGTTTGCAGGTGCTATTGATACTGTAGGTGGTGTAATTCTTGAAAATATAATTAAATCGACTAATTCAACTGGTGCTGTAACTTGCTGCGGAAACGTTGCTTCTCCAAAACTTGATTTAACCGTTTTTCCTTTTATCCTAAGGGGTGTTTCACTTATAGGAATAGATTCTCAAAATTATCCAATGGAACTCAGAAAAAAAGTATGGAATAAGTTAGCTCATAAATGGAAACCTAAAAATTTAGATTTTGCTTTTAATGAAATAAAACTAGAAGATATAGCTGAAAAAATTGAATTAATGCTAAAAGGAAATTTAAAAGGTAGAATAGTATTATCTTTTACAGAATAAAAAAGCTATACAAGAATTTTCACAATGTTAAGTTAACTTTAACATTTCTAATCTGCCATAATTCAAATCAATGCCGATTTGGAATAATCAACAAGTAATTTGTAACTACATATTCGTTTTACTACAACCCTAAAATATGCACAGATGCAACTATTTATCCTAGTGAAAAAACACATTAGTTTCAATTTACATCATGATTTTAAAAAACTTTCAATTACAAGGCATAATAGAATTTGGAAATATCCTAATTAAATAAAAATTTTATAGTTTGAACACATCCAATAAAGGCATATTAACAAAGCTCGATTCTTTATAAAAAGCATTGATTTAATATATGCTTACTAAAATTTAGCTATGCCCTATTTTTCGCCCTAGGCTATTCTCTATTTTTATTTTTCGATAGATTCTCGATTAAAAACATGTGAATTTTAAAAATAAGCCTTTTAAGTATAAAATAAGTACCAATAATTATTGATCTATCAGATATTTTACAACCCAATGAAGGCAACCTTTCATCTAAAATTGATTTAAACTAGTAGCTTGATATTCCTATTTTAATTTTAGCAAATGAAAAAAGCGATTTGATAATCCCAAACCGCTTTTCCCACTTAAAAATCAATAACCAAAAATCAACCTTCAATTAATTTTTTTACTGAGCTAACTGGAACAGCTATTTTAATAACCATTTGCCATTCAGGGTTATTACTATCTCCTGCATAAATAGAATTTGTAGATGATACTATCGCTACCAAATTTCCAAAGTCATCAAAAATGGGCCCTCCACTAGATCCCTTTGCATAATCAGCTGTAATATCGCATCTGTTTTCCCAAGGGTTATTTACAAAACTGGAGTTTCTTGCAACAATACCTTTGGTATAATAATATGCTCGCTGATTTGGATGAGTCATGGTATGCACAGTAGACCCAACCTCTAAATCATTACCTAAAGCAACAGGAGTTAATTTTTCTCCTCTTGTATCTATCTTAAATGTCGCTAAGTCAGCAGACTTACTGTAATTTAAAACTTTAGTTATTGGATACACCTTTCCTTTTGAATCTGCTGCAAAAAACAAGCTATCTTGCGGCATTATACTTTGCCCCTGATTTATGATAGATTCAAAAACATGATAATTAGAAACACATAAACCATCTTCACTAAGAACTGCTGCCGAAGCACCTATAATTACAAAGTCTTTATGAATACCAAACCCTCTTTTTAATTTACAAATCATTAATGATGTTGGCCTGATACTTTTCACTAATTTTTGAGGTGTTAACTGTTTTTTATTGGCTTTTGGCAACTTCGGATATTCGATAGCAGTTTCATTTTCAGCCGATACACTATTATTTTTAAGTTGTTCTATAGATATAAAATGTGCATTCTTTTGAGTTTCAACTATTGAATCGTAGAGCCTGTTAGGTAAATCTTCCCAATTAGAATAACTCACTTCCTGAGCTTTTAAAACTAGAGAAAAACTAGAGAAAACAGCTACTAAAACTAAAATATTCTTCATTTTCCCTTTTTATATATTATTTAAAATTTCGTCTAGCTTTTGATCTAAGTCTGCCCCTCTTAAATTTTTAGCGATGATAACTCCGTTAGGATCAATTAAAAAGTTCGCAGGTACAGCGTTAATACCATATAACTTAACAGCCATACTTTGCCATCCAGCTAAATCTGAAATTTGATTCCAAACTAACTGATCTTTCTCGATTGCCTCTGTCCATTTTCTTAAAGCATCATTTCCTCCATCCAAAGAATACCCTAAAATGGTAAAGTTTTTATTCTTAAAGGAATTGTATGTTTTAACTAAATTTGGATTTTCTCTTCTACATGGCCCACACCAAGACGCCCAGAAATCTAAAAGCACATATTGTCCTCTTAAAGAACGTAAACTTAAATTTTCTCCATTTGGTTGTTTAGCACTAATATCCGGGGCTTCAGAGCCTATATCTGCTCCTTTAGTTTGATTTAATATATTGTTATAGATTACACCTGCAGCCGATGTTTTTACGTCATCCGTCATTTGAGAAAACAATTCTTTTGCTAAATTTTTCTCTTGAATGATATTTACATTTCTTCTTAACCAGTCCAAACTAACGGCAGAATTTAAGTGACTTAAAAAAAATGCTTTCTCAGCTTCCTTTTTCTCTGCCATTAAAACTGCATAGTCCTTCTCTATTACAGCCACTTTTTCAACATTATTTGCCGATGAAGCTTCTTCATAAGCATCATTTAATGCATTTATTTTTAAATCGAAAGCTTTCCCTACCATAGCCAATTCCTGATAGTCTGTATTTAAAGGCGTTCCTTCTACAGTTGCTGTTAAAATGGAGTCTTTCCCAGTAATTCTTAATTCTCCTTCTTCTAGGTATACAGGCATTCCATCTGCATTATTGGGAGGAACCGTTGGATCTATTTTATGGTGTAGTAAGGTTAAAAAACCTCGTTCTACCGCAGGAATATCTCCAGAAAATATAAATTCATTATTTGAATTAACATATACCGTATCAATTATTACTCTAGAGTTTTCTTTTATCAATAATAAAGCGGGGGCTTCCTTAATAACATTTTCCATTTTCACCACAATTTTATATTGTGCATTTTGCTCTTGTGCATTAGTATTCCAGCCAAACACTGATACCAGCACCCCTAAAATCATTAGATTTGTTTTCATTTTGTTCATAGTTTATTTTATGTTTAATAATTTTTCTAAATACACTTTTGTTTCAGGTTTGTCTGGCTTTGTCATAAAATTTTCAATAATGTAACCCTTCTTGTCCAATAGGATATATCTAGGTATATATTTGATTCCAAACCTATCCTCAAAGTCTTTGTTTAGTACTCTCCATTGTTCTCCCTTCATATGTAGATTAGAAACATCTCCTAACCACCTAAAATCCCTTTCATCGAGGTTTACTCCTAAAAAAACAATATCTTGTCCTTTGAAATCCTCTTTAAGTTCTTCAAAAAAAGGCATTTGTTTACGACATGGATAACACCAAGATGCCCACACATCAATAAGCACATACTTCCCTCTTAAATCGGATAATTTAGCTTCCGTTCTCTCTAAATTTTCCATTTTAAAATCTGGACATAAATCACCTATCTTAAGAGTATCTATTTCTTTATTCTTTAACACAAAAGGAGCTTGCATTAAAACATCTCTTTTTTCAATTGCGATAGCCAAACTTGTTGTTATTAAAACTATAATAACCATTAATATTCTATTTGTTCTCATTTGTTTTTTATTTTGATTAATAATTAGAATTGAATCATTTCATTTTAACATTAGGACATAGTTCTCCTGTGACCGATACAAATTCATTAAAATTTGCACCAGTCACTAGAACTTTTAATTGTTATTTATTTAATTAATTATATTGATAGAGTTGACTAGACCATGAATAAGACGAAGCCGATACATAAAGTACATCGGACACCTTACCTGGCCCTGTTTTTATATCATCCTGAAGTTCGACTGTACTTAAACCATTTAACTGATAACGATAAATTTTATAGGTATCGGTTCCCGATTGATACGTAGCAACCACTAAACCAGTAAAATTAGGATCTAAAGAAGAAAAGTTTGTATTAATATATTTCAAATAAGTAATCTCCTCTCCTGCTGGAATATTTTTTATAAACGCCGGATTATAAGTATCACTATCTATATTATAAAGCCCAATACTACTGGAATTCGCAAAGTATAATATGTTATTACCTTTATTCATGGCATAAAATCCTGCAGATGTTAACATAGAGTATTCTGCATGAGATAACCTTTTTTCGAATGTAATGGGATTATTTCTCCCTGCTTTATACAATGTATAATTACTATAATCTCCTGGATTGGGATAGTAATAATAAAAACCTTCTACAAACTTATCATAATCGAAACCATATAGGAATAATGCGTCTTGATCATCATGCTTTCTAAACAAAGAATAAGCATAAGTTGTAGAACTATAACCAGATCCACGCTGTGTGTTTTCTAAAAATATAGCCTGACCATTCATATTATTTACTGGAATTTCAAGACCATTATTGAAATCGGTATACTGATCTTTAAAAAATCCAATAGTATCTGATGTTGAATAGCCTGCAGAACCAAACATAATGTATCTCTCATTTTTAGAATCGAAAGCCAATGTATTACCATACGATCCTTTGGTTGCCAAGCCTTCCACACTATAATCACCTTCAATTGCCGGAAAAAAGGCTGGATTTCCATCATTCATGGAATAAACTTTAGCTCCTTTACTCATGAAAACCTTGTCTCCACTAATCATAACTGATTTAATTTGACCCTCTTGATCTTCTGGGTTTAAAAAGAACATATCTTCAAGCGTTGATAATGTTCTTGCATTATTTACATTATAAGCCAAACCATCTTCCTCACTAAATGCTACCAAGGCAGGTGCAGAACTGTAATACACATCATCTTCTGATGGTTTCCATTTATAATAAGGTGAAAAAGCAAAACCAACAGGCATACCTTCTAAGGGAGCTCCTAAAGTCTTTTCTACAAGGTTATAATTCGGAATTTCTGAACTCACATAAAACCCGTCAATTTCTGTATTACCAGCAGCGGTTTGCTTCATAACATACCACCCTTGACTAGACACAGATTCGACATTAATTTGGAAAGTTGTGGACTGAATTACATTTGTGGTATTGTTGGTTACTTTTAAATTAAAATTCATTACGCCAATGGAATCTAAAAGGTATTCTAAAGTTTTATTTTCAGAAACTGAAATCAATTCATTTTCACTAAATAAATCCCATTGATAAGAGAAGTCTAAGTTTTCTCCGGTTTCTTCACCATACGTAATAGTAGGATCGATAACCAATGTTTCATTATAATAATAAACATTTTTAATATCTTCTACCTGAATATTAATATCTGGAAACTGTTCTACAAAATCTGAATTGTCTGAACAGGATGCTACAACCACTACCGATAAAACACCGGTAATCATAGCTTTTATAAATGTATTTATATTTTTCATGATGTTGTGCTTTATCTTAATATGTTCTATCAAAGGTCACTACTGTGCCATCGGCCTCTCTTAAAGGGCCGTTTACTCCTAATTCTTCGTTATACTTTTTTAAATCTTCTTTAAACTTGTATACGTAGTAAGCTAAAAGGAAAGAGTCACTTAAAACTATTTCCATATCATCTTCAGTCCATCTTAAGTCTGAATGGTTGATCATAAAATCCAATTTTACATCACCGTAAATTCCAAAATACCAGAAATCCCAGTTACTTGGTCTTGAAATTTTGTCTGCTATGTAAACAACCACACGATTTTCATCATTATCTGCAACCTTGGCATTTTCCATTTCCGCTAATCTGAATGTTAATCTAAAGGTAGTTTCTTTTAAACTTTCATCCCTCAATAAGATAATAGGAATAGAATCTTCCATTACGTTAGCTTTATACTTTAAAAGATTTATCATTTCTTGTGACTCGAACGGCACATAGTGTACACCCGGAACAGCATTCTCAGTAGCACTATCTATGCGCTCTGGAAAAGACAAGGTATCACTATTAAAGGCTTCTAATTTCACTGCTACTTCTTCCTTTGGAATTGCTCCAAAAGCATTTAATGGTACATAAATGGTATCTCTATCAACACCCTCTTGTCCATAATAATAAAAGTTATTAAAATGTTGCTGAACATAAATATTATAACCATGATCATCGGTTGGAAAAATCAAGTAAGGGTCGCCTTCAAATGTTGCCGGGTAATCTTCACTGCAAGACATTACCATAAGGCAAGTGGCTAATATTATTAAAAATCTATATTTCATTGTATTCTTTTTAGTCGATTTGTTTTATCAAAATCCAATAGTCTGATTACTATAAATCACTATTGGTTTCTCCTGATGGTATTGCAATTTTATACTTGTCGGTGTTCATTTCCTGTCCAGAGAATGGTAATGATGTTAAGCTTAAACGCTTGTAAGTATAAAATATCTGCCCTTCTGCCCAAAATTCTCTGGTATACTGATTTAATATGTTTTCCTGTAAATTCCCTTCGGTAAGGGTTACATTTTCATCAAATCTGGAATTAGCAAACGTATCGTAATAAGTTTGGGCTTCTGCAATTGTAGGTGCAGTTTCTACCAAAATCAAATACATTTCAGACACTCTAATAATGGGGAAATTTTTATAAGCACTAGCGTCGTTTTCTGACATTAAACTATACTTTAGACTAATCTGAGCATTATAAACTAATGCATTACTTGTTAATGTTGTAAACAAATTCATCTTTCTAATGTCTGATGACGATGGATAAACTTGGTTTAAAACATATTCTGAATTAACGCAATGTGCAGTATACGAAGAATACGAAGTATCATCATAACCTAAAGTTTCAACCCCAAACAACTGTTCTACAAATAATGCTAAATCGGTGTTTCCCATATCTGTAGATGTACCTAAACGAAACTTGCGGGTTCCATCTTCATTCTGGGCATCGACTACCTCTTTTGCATATTCATAAGCTTGCTCTTTGTTTCCCATCCATAATTGAACACGAGCTAAAGCACCTAAGGTTGCATAATAATTAAAACGATTTTGTCTGTTATACCAACCTAAATCTTCATACTCTTCAATACTTCCTTCGACGTTTAACAATTCATTGCTATAATAAATAATGGGATCAGAAAAACTCAACATGTCTTTCGCTTGTTCTAAATCTGACAGAATATTTGCGAAATAATCATTGTAATTTAAATACGGAATAAATTCGTTTGACACCTCTAAAGAATACGGCAATATCAAGTTTGATGTCCCCGCGTTATCGTCTGGTGCTGTTCCATAAATTCTCCAGATATCGAAATGCAAAAAACCTCGTAATGCTCTTGCTTCACCTTCTACAAAGTTTTTCTGTTCAGCGGTTAAAACTTCTGTTGTTTCAATACTACTTAAAATTACATTTAAGTTGGTAATTGCTTTATACATCTGTAAAAAAGCAGCCCCAGAACTATTATCATAAGAAGTATCCGAAAAATTATAATTGTAAGCACTGTTTAAACTTTGAGAAAAGCCTATACTTGGTTCTGTATAAATATTAGCAAAAGTATCTACACCACTTCCCATTACAAAACCTCCCGGATTGTAAACGTTTTGCAATATTTGATAAACGCCAACTAAAGCAGAAGTATAGCCCTCTGGAGTTGTTAGGGCCTTATCTACTGTTACCATATCTTTTGGTTCCACAGTTAACCAATCATCGCATGATGAAAAAAGGCTAATCGCTGCAAACAAAAAGGTTATATATATTTTTTTCATAATCATTTAATTAAAAGGTTACTGATAAGTTTAACTGAGGTCTTATCGAATACGGGTAGTCTGTTCCACGTTCTGTGCTAATATTAGACAGGTAAAACACATCTGAAATTGAACTGGTTAGACTTAACTGTTTCACTTTAAAATAGTCTAATACCTTTTGCGGGAATTGGTAACTCAAATTAACCGAGCTTAAAGCAAATGCTCGTTCAGTGAAAACAAATCGATCATTTGGATAAGTTGATTCATCACTGGAAATACTCTTAAAAGCTGTTATGTCTCCTGGTTGCTGCCATCGTGTTCCTAAAACTCTGGCATCCATGTTATTTGCAACATACGCATTTTCTACACGCAACAATGAATTATTTAACTTTTTGGCTCCTAATCTATAAGAAAAACCTATATCCATCATCCAACCCTTATAACGCAAAGAAGAGGTTATTCTACCATTAATTTTTGGAAGTGTGTTGCCTACCGAAATTTTTCTCAAACCTTCCTGAACCGAAGTGTAAACATTCCCTGTTTCTGGATCTTCGTAAAGTACCTGACCTGTAAGGGGGTCTACACCTGGCGATTTCAAAACATAAAGTGCATCTGTAGATTCCCCTTCTCTATATTGATAAAACGTGCCATTACTATAGTTTTGACCCTCCCATTGCTCATTAGCTTCTTTAATAGCATCAGATAATTTCACTAAAGTGTTTTTATTACTGTACACCCCAGTTGTTACATACCATGAGAATTGATTGTCTAAATCTCTTACTACATTAACACTTAAATTAGCATCATACCCAACGTTTCTAACCGTACCAAAGTTTTCTGTGTAAGATGTATATCCATTAGAATAAGGTAGAGACGCTTCTCCAATAAGGTTATGAGTATTAATTCTATAATAATTCACAGTCATACCAATTCTATTATCAAAAGCTTGAAAATCTAAACCAAAGTTGTGTTGCTTAGTATTTTGCCACTCTAAATTAGGGTTTCCTAAAGCCAATAAAGTCATTCCTGTAATATTAGAATATTGCGACGTCGTATCGTAAGAATAGGTTGATAATGCCTGATATGCTGAGAAGTTTAATGAACCTGTAACTCCGTAAGAATATCTAAACTTGATTCTATCTATTTTAGAGATATTTTCCTTAATAAATTTCTCCTGACCTAAATCCCAGGCAGCTCCAAATGAATAAAAAGGCGCATATCTACTTTCTAATCCAAATGATGACGCTCCATCCAATCTCGCCGATCCTTCAACAAAATATCTATTGTCGTAATTATAGTTTAGGGTTCCTGTTAAACCTACACTACGAACCGTAGATTCTCTTCTTGACGGACGTTGACCGGTATAAGAAATACCATTAGAAATATCATTTAGCTTTTCATTGGTAAACCCGCGAACCGAAAGCGTCGTTGACTCATTTTGATTTTGAATCAACTGTCCGTTACCTCCCAAGTACAACATATGTTTACCAAAAGTCTTTCCATAACTTATTGTTGAAGATATTTGATAGGAACGTTCTTCTCTAAATGTTTGTGTATAGATACCTCTATCTAATGGGGCTATACCTGCAATAAAATTACTCGAGTTTAGTGGTGAACTAAAATAATCAGATCCTCCTTTTAATAATGTAACACCTAAACTGGTATCCCATTTTAAATTTTGATTAAAATTTACACTTACCGCTGTCTGATTACGAATGTTATTGTAATCTGTAGTTGAAAAACTAGCTAAAGACGAATCATATAACGGATTATACTTAACTTGATTATTAAATGTATCATAAGACATTACAGGGTCTCCGTTTTCATCGTAAGGTCTCCAATACGGATTCATATAATAATAGTCTGAAAATCTTCCGTAAGGACTATTGGTTCCTTTGTTAAACCCTAGTTCTAACTGGTTAGAAAATCTAACTTTTTTAAACTGGTACTGTAAATTTAAACTGGCATTGACATTGTCTCTTTTTGAGCCTTTCATAGCTCCCGTTATACCGTTGTATGACACATTAAACCCATATCTAAACTCTTTATCTCCACCACCAAGTCTTAAGCTATGATATTGACCAACTCCTACCTGCGTTGGTTCTTTAAGCCAATTCGTGTTAACACCTTCCTGAACGGCTTTATTATTCTGGTTATAAAGGTTATCTAGTAATATTTGCTCATTTACCGTTTCTCCGGTATACAAACCTGCTATACTCTCGATTTGCAGTTTTTGTCTTGCATCAAGTAAATCGTAAGATGATAAGTTTGGAATTTCAAAATTCAACCCCGAAGTGTAAGATACTCTTAATTTTCCTCTTGGCGGATTAGAAGACGTTATTACTACAACACCGTTAGCACCTCGTGAACCATAAATGGCTGTGGCACTGGCGTCTTTTAAGATTACGACCGATTCTACATCATTTTGATTCATATCCAAAACACGTTCTACGCTAACTTCAAACCCATCTAAAAGGAATAACGGCGTATTTAACTGTCCTCGTGATTGGTTTTGTAAATTGCTTACATCTGTTATAGATTTTGCACCACGAATTTCTATTGAAAGCGTTGTATTATTGGGATCGGAACCAAAAGCGTTTTGTTCCTGAATATCCAATGACGGATCAATATTTGCTAAGGTTCTAAGTAAGTTTCTGTTACCAAAAGATTTAATTTGCTCTTTAGTGATTACAGAAGCTGCTCCGGTAAAACTGGTTTTAGGTCTATTGAAAATACCAGTAGAAATAATTTCTACGGCATCTAACTCTTCAATATCTTCTTCCAGAGTTACATCAATTCTCTTACTTCTTCCTACTAGAACTTCTTTCATTTTAAAGCCTAAAGCCTGAAATATTAAGACATTTTCTGGACTTGAAACAGAAATTGCATAATTCCCATCAAAATCTGAAGACACACCTTGTTTTGTCCCTTTTATAACAACAGATACACCATAAATGGGATCACCGTTAACATCCAAAACCCTACCTGAAACAAATTGCTGTTGACCATCTTCTTTAGGTTTAATTATAATTTGATTATTTGTAGAAAGAACAACATTAAAATCCTTTGACCCTAAACTGTAGCTCAATAATTTAAACACATCAATTTCTCCCTTTTTAATCTGTACCTTAGGGTAGTTCTCAAATAATTCCTGAGGATACATAAAGTGATAATGTGTCTGTTTATTTATTATATCGAAAACCTCATCGATTGACACCAATTTATCTTCGCTAATAGTTACCTTATCCTGAGCGAAAGAATTATTAGTACTAATACCAAAGACTGCAGTACATAATA
The DNA here is from genome assembly GCF_032926325.1 of Aestuariibaculum lutulentum. Taxonomy (NCBI): domain Bacteria; kingdom Pseudomonadati; phylum Bacteroidota; class Flavobacteriia; order Flavobacteriales; family Flavobacteriaceae; genus Aestuariibaculum; species Aestuariibaculum lutulentum. Next base: position 2,048,874 of record NZ_CP136709.1, on the reverse strand, counting down.
AAAAGATGAATGTTCTCATAATCATTAGAAGGAACCGTTTTCGCGTATGCGAACGGATCTTAATTAATTTTTGCATAAATTTGTTTTGTGTTAGTTAGACATTTGTTTTAATTAATACATCGAATTGAAAGAGACGAAGTTTGTTCACCGCCAAATGATAGGACTTCGATCTCTTTTTTATTTTAAAATTACTTGCTTGTTTCTTATTTCATAGTTTTTAATCACTCCGAAACTTTTAATATTCTCTAATATTTGTTCTATAGGTTGCTCCTTTCCTAAAGATCCATTGAATCCTCTTTGCTTTAATTCTTCATTTTCAAAAACTACATCCATATCATACCATCTTGATAAAATGGTCATAATGTCTTCTAAAGTCATTCGCTTGAAACTAAAAATGCCCTCTTTCCAAGATATTTGTCTGTAAACATCTACCGCCTCAACAGATAAGGTATTGACATTCTTATTTAACCTAGATTGTTCTCCTGGTTTTAAAATATGCTGTTCCTTACTCGAAGATATTTCAACTTTACCTTCCACTAATGTTGTATAAACTTCATCTTCGTCATTATAGGCCTTCACATTAAATTCGGTTCCAAGAACATGAACTAATTGGTTATCATTTATTACTTCGAAACTAGCTCCTTTATGTTCTGTACTTGGTGAAACATCAAAATATGCTTCACCATATACCAATTCAACCTTACGAGACTCTCCTTCAGTAAAATTTACAGGATATTTTAATTGGGATTCAGAATTTAACCAAACTTGAGTTCCATCAGAAAGTTTCACAAAAAACTGACCGCCTCTAGGTATAGTTAATGTATTATAGGCTAATGCTTGCCCCTTATGAGCTTCGTAAATTATTTTTTCACCATTACTGGTTGCATTATTGGTTTGCAAACTTGCTCCTTTTTCAAAAACGATTTCTTTACCATCTTCTAGTGTTAAAATAGCTTTGTTAGCTCCTGGCTTAATAGCATTATTAACAATTACAGGAGTTACCATATCATCACTACCGAAAATTGAATCTTGTTTAAAAAGGTACGCAGTTAACAAAACACCAACTAAAACAGCCGCCGCTGCATATTTATAGATATTTAATCTGAATACTTTACTCCTGTTTTGCTTTGCATTGATTATTGCTTCAGTTTTTCTATAAGCCTGCATAGCATCGAAAACCTGTCTTTTATCCAGTGTGTGATAAATATTCAAATACTCTTTAAAAGCCACATCATTGGAAGGGTTCTCTTCAATCCAATGTGACAACTGATTTAACTCAGCTACAGAGGCTTCATTATTTAAAAACTTAACTGTAATTATTCTGGCTTCTTTCGGACTCATTCTTTAGAATATGATATTAATTCTTTGTGTTATATTTATTAGACGAACACATATTAAAAAACCATTATTTTTTTTTTAAATTATTTTATCTTTTTTTTGCGTTCTTTTGTTAACCAACTGTTTTCTTTGAAAAATATTCCAATAAATAGCGAACTTTTAAACGATTTGAAAAAAGACTCTAAAGAAGCCTTTAGAGAAATCTATATGCTATTTTATGAAGATTTATGTGTTTTTACTTTTGCATACACCAAAGACCACGAATTAAGTGAAGACCTGGTACAGAGTGCTTTTTTAAAACTTTGGGAACAAAGAAAATCTCTGGAAATAAAAGATAATATTAAAGGCTATCTCTACCGAGTCATCTATAATTCGTTTTTAGATAAAGTACGGCGAGATCAAACTTTTAACAAAAAAATTGAAGACCTAAGATACAATCAAATTATTGAAGCTATTGAAGAAGATACCGAATTGAAATCAAAACGTATTAAAATTCTTCAAGAAGCGATTGAAACCTTACCTAAAAAATGCAAAGAGATATTTATTTTAAGTAAATATGAAGGTCTTAAATACCAGCAAATTGCAGATCAACTAGGAATTTCTAAAAACACTGTTGAAGTTCAGGTAGGAAAGGCGTATAAAATCCTAAGAAAAAGCCTAATCAGTAAAGATAAACTAAACCTCTTTATTAGCTTAATATATAAAAAACTACAGTTTAAATAGATTTGTAATCTATCTATTCTAATAATTCCTTTTGATTAGCAAGGTAATTTGGTATTTCTATTGTTTTGCAATCCAAAAACATCCATATTATTGATAATTCAATATAGTCTAATTTTAATTGACATAGAGACAATCTACCAAAAGTTAAGTATTTAAAATTTAATATATTTGAATTACTTAATTAAATTTCATTAAATGTCACATTTCCCTGTTTTATCTTCAATCCTATCAGACAATAAATTAGGTGAATTCATGGCAGCTAAGTATGGCCTGAACGGACCATTTGAATGTGATTTATTCAGAACTGGGGTAAATCATACCTATTTTTTTCATAATTCAAAAAGTAAATATATTGTTCGAGTTTATTCACACAGTTGGAGGACTAAAATTGAAATCGAAGAGGAATTAAAATTATTACAATTCCTAAAAGAAAATAATCTACCTGTTTCTTATCCCATTTTGGATAAACAAAACAAAATGATTCATGAAATAAATGCACCTGAAGGCCTTCGTTATATTGTTCTTTTCTCTTTTGCGGAAGGGAAAAAAATGAGATTTTTAAACATTGAAATGTGTTTTAAAATTGGATCTACCATCGCTAATCTCCATAAAACAACTGTAAATAAAACCATTAATAGAATAACCTACGATTCAGAAATTCTTTTAAATCGTTCCTATAATAAATTAAAACATTTTTTTTCTGAGGATTTATTAGAAATGAAATATTTAAAAAAACTTGGCATAGAAATATCTAAAAGATTTGAAAATGTGAATCAAACCGAATTTCAACAAGGAATTGTTCATCTTGATATTTGGTATGATAACTTTAGTGTAAATAGTAATGATGAAATAACAATCTTTGATTTTGACAATTGTGGGAATGGCTTACTAATTTATGACATTGGGTATTTTTGTATGCAACTTTTTTTTATCGAATCTGATAAAAAGATTTACGAATCAAAAATTGAGACATTTTTTAAAGGCTACAGCAATATTCGAAACCTTACACAAAATGAAATCCGCCTTATACCTGAAGCAGGGGCATCCATTTATATATTTTATCTTGGGGTTCAAGCACAACGATTTGATTGGTCTAATATTTTCCTGACAGAAAATTATTTAAAAATGATGATTGAAAGAATAAAATTATGGTTGGAATATCATAATTTCAATAATAAATAATGTGATATATTAAACCTATATAAGCCTTATTTTTTTTAACACTTCATTTACAAAAAAACATATTATCTATCAAACATCTATAAATGGATTTTTTGAAATCCTGGATGTATTCTTTTTATTGTTTATTGAAAACATTAAACCAATCAGAATTTATATTATCAAAACCACTGATTAAAAACGAACCTTTTTTGCCCCCTGTTGTTTAATCTCAAGATAAACAACTCCATTTTCTATGACTTTAATTTTCTTAACCGGTGTTAGCTCATTTTCAGTCCATTGCTCTCCAGATCGCTTCCAAAGCATCAGAGTGACAAATTCCTTAGAATCTTTACCCGTTATTTGTTCCGTTTCAACCACATTAATAATTGTACTTTTTTGGCTTTCAGGATGTAAATCAGTTGTAAAAAGCACCTCCGTTTTATCCCACCCCATTAGCGGAATTAACGCTAATTGATACATTCCGTTATCTATAATGGTAGCTTCCTTCCCCTCTATTTTCTTCCTTGTTACTATAATTTCTGAATTCAATCGAGGTAATGCATAGTGACCTAAACGCATGTTTATAGGTTGGTTGCCTTGGTATTTATCGACCCTTAAAATACCATTAGCTAAAGGAATATCGGCCAAATTGAATTTTATATTTTCATCACTTTCTAAAACAACATCACGGTAATAAACACCGTCTTCAAACTTCTTAAAAGTATACAATCTGAATGGTTCCCAATCCTTATTCTTATTTTTTATTACATAATTCATTGCTACCTCTCCCTGCTTACCATCTGCTTGCCAAGGAAATGCACTGTTATAGGACAGGCGGTTGTAATTTTCGGTAGAACGGAATTTTTGCCAATCGTCCTTTACCTTTTCATGACACCACGCACGAATTTCTGAAGCTCCAATATTTGGGTAATCGGTAATTAGAATTTCCGAAGCCTTCTGAAAGTTATTGTAAACCTCATCTTTTTTAAAGGTCTCATCCCATGCTCCATTATTTTCAGTCGCTGTCCAAAACGGATTGTCATCCGGTACTAACAATCCTAAAAAGGCCTTCCCCATCCAATACACACTTCCGCGACAGCTGTAAACCTGTACCGCTGGTTCAAAGGCACCATAAAACCCAAGTGTTGGTACTTGGTCTTTCATAAAATCGGGATGTGTAAAAAATTGTTTGATGACTCCAGACGAAATGCGACGCATCCACCCGAAATTAATATCCTGCATATTATCCTCTAAACCCATCAACGGAAACGGAATAATAGCTCCAATCCGATAACTAATACTTCTTCCGTACATAATCATTTTTCCATCTTCACTGAACAAATAGGGATAATTGTATTTTAAATCTTTAAAATTGGTAATGAATTTATCAGCTATTTCCGGGTAATGCTGCTTTCCGAAATATTCTGACCAGATCATGCCATACATCTGAAACGCCCACATGCTGTAATAATCGTACGCCGGACTATCGTTATACCAACCTTGCCCACGATAATGAGCTAGGGATTTCTCTAAGTATTCAACCAGTAATTTTTCATTAACGGAATAGCCTTGTTCTTTAAAAAAACTTAAAACAAAAATGTTGAAAAACTTCCAGTTCGAGTCTACCGTAGGTCCATCACCGTAACTCAACATGGTTTTTGCCAAAGCGTCTTTAGTTTCATAGGGTAATGGTTCCCAAAGCACATCCGGACTGATAAGCATCGATAATGCCAAGGCTCCAAATTCTACCAGATTCTGACTTGCCCCTCCATTTTTTGGTCTAGGTACAATATAGGATTCGCTGCTCGAATCTGTTAATTTACCTATTTGATAACGGTAGTAATCTGCTACATTTATGTTGTTAACCTTTAAATCGGGATTATCCTTAAGCAATGGTGCAGCCACAAATAAAGTTCTACATAAGCCCTCCAGTTTTTCGGTTGGCACACGATCTTCATCATGCGGATAACTTTTTCCAGGTTGTTTTGGAAATTTCATGGGGTCATCAAGAGTTTCTATATAACTGAAAGCACCTTCCAATAAATACAACGCTGCATCTTTCCAGTGCTGTTTAGTCATTCCAGTGTACGGGCTTAATTTATAATCAGGATTGTCAATCTCAAAAACATTGGTAGTGGTTTGTGAAAAACCTTTAAAAAAAAACGACAACACTAACAATATTCCTATTTGAATCTTATTTAATTTCATTCTACTTTATTTAAATTTTACAAGATTTATTAACTTGGCACTACCACTTATTATTTATTAGCTTAATTTAAATTCTTAACTTCTAATATTTTCACTGCAGAAGCACTGGTATTAGCAATACCCTCTCCATCAATTTGAGTTACATCTTGATAAAAGATATGCAGCTTCTGTTCGGTTTTCCATAAATTGATATCGTAATTGGGTTCCCATTGGCCAACAGAGGTGTTACTTAGATCTATAACTTCCCATGAGGTTTTACTTTCTAAATTATCAGAATAGGCCAATGACACTTTATTCCCTCTAGATTCATCTCTAAAAAGAACAGCGACTACATCATCTTTTATTAAAATATCGGGCCGAGAGATAGGAATACTTTTAGTACCTCCTCCTCCTAAAAGAAAGGATTCAGTTCTAAAACCTGTGTTTACTTTTTTCCAGCTATTATCCTTTAAATACACTATTTGATATTGAGGAATATTATTTGAATTCCAATACGATACCATATAGGGATTACACTCTTCATCTGCAGTCATTGCTGTTTGATTTATTAAATTACTATTTTGAGGAATTTTCCAGGCATACTCTGCTGATGCCTCTGTAATTGGCAGACTATAAGCTTTGGAAGTAGACTTCTGCCAGGTTTTACCTCCATCTAAAGAACGGGCATAACATAAATCGTGGTTGGTTTCAACATCCCAGGTTTCTCGCCAAACCCAAGATAAATGAATCACTCCTTTGGAATCTACTGTGCTCTGCCAATAGGCGCTACGCTGATCTTCCCCATCTATAAGATTACTTTGTATTTGTGACCAGGTCTTAGTTTTTAAATCATACGAATTGATCACTAAATTTCCACGTCCAGATTCCCCAGAGCGATAGAAAAAAAGCACATTCCCATTGGGCAAATTGTAAAATTCAGGATAGGTGACTTTGTCTTCCTGAATACCTGTCATGGATAGTTCTTCTCCTAAATCTAAACCTAAAGGAGCATTGCTTCTAGAATATCTCAATTTTGTATTATGATGGTCCCAACTTACGTGTAAATACCCATCTCCATCAACCACTATACTAATATCGTTATGAGCATCTTTAGTATTGCCTTGATATTGAGTTTGACTAATCTCCCAGATCGTGTTATTAACGCGTCGCTTACCTAAAACCAAATAACTTTCTTGGTTATAATAGGCAATAAACTGGTAACCTGAATGTGTAGTAATTGCATTTTTTCTAAACTTAACTGTATTTACCGAGTTTTTACTCCAGCCCTCTCCCACATAAGAATATGTTACATTTTGAGAACAGGATTCTAAAAAAATAGAACAGTAAATTATTAAGAAGTATTTAAAAAATTTTAAAAACATTTATTTCTATAAACATGGTTTCAATATTCACTACCGAGTATAAAATTATGTTGACAACTGGGTCTTTATAATATCTGGATTCATTTAAAATAATCTTAATAAATTTCTATTGTTTCTAAAAAAGTAAAGGAGATGTTTAACCTCCTTTACTTCAACCAAACTAAAACTCTGAACTAACCAATATTATTTTGTTTTAAATAATATTAATACCCTGGGTTTTGTTCCAAAACAGCATCTTTATTAAGATCAATTTCACTTTGCGGAATTGGTAACAACATATTATAATTCTGAATACCGTTAGTGGTTTCAATATTTCCACTTGCAATTGGACCAGTACCATTTAAATTTTGAGCTCTTTCTACCAATTTCCCTGTTCTAACCAATGTCATCCTTCTATTTTCCTCACCCAATAACTCTCTTACTCTTTCATCTAAAATAAAATCTAGAGTTATATCTCCTGCACTAACCAGAGGTGCATTAGCTCTATCTCTAAGCACATTTATATCACTGGCAGCTCCATCAAAATTATCTTGTTTTAATCTTGCTTCTGCCCTAAGTAAATATGTCTCTCCTAAGCGCATAATCATGAAATCTTTAACCATGTTATAACCAAACACGTTTCGACTATCAAACTGCCCCCATTTTAAAGTATAAGGAGCGTATTTATAAATAGTGTCAGCTGCAAATATTTTAACCTCACTTCCATCCGACAGTGTGAATGTTGCATCTTCTCCATATGGCACTTCTGTTCCTCGAATTGCATCATATTTAGCATCAGGATTATTGAAATAATGCTTACGATGGATAGAATATTTAGAATTACGCATATCATCATCTTCATAAAGATCATATAAAACCCAGTTGTTTAATCTAATTCTAGCCAACCCTCTACCTCCTAAAGTGTCTGTTGGTACCATACCTGGTAAATCATGGTATGATCCTCCCCATACTCTTCGAAATTGAGAATTACCAGTACTTCCTCCAGTCACATCTGTTGGGTTTTCTTGCTCTAACACCCAAATAGCTTCAGTGTTTCCTTGATTTCTACGTTGGTTACCATATAAAAACATATCTGAAAAAGCATCTCCATCACCTCCCGAGCGTACTCCATACCTATTTTTAACCAAAGTATACTTACCTCCACCAATAATATCATCACACTGATCTTCAGCCAAATCCGGCTTGCCATTTCTTAAATAAACTTCGGCCAAAAGCTGACGAGCCATATTTTTATTTGCACGCCCTTGACGAACAGCCTGATCAACTTCAGGTAAGTTAGACACAGCCATAATTAAATCTGCCTCAATAACATCATTAACTTCTTGTAAAGTAGCTCTAACAAAATCTGTCTTTGCATCATCAATGGGCTCTGTAACCAAAGGAACTCCTCCATAAAGTGTTGCTAGCATATTATAAGCATAAGCTCTAAAAAATCGCCCCTCAGCATTGTACGCGTCTATTTCATTTTGAGACATTCCAACGGCTGTACCTGATTCTGCATTAGATATTAGAATATTTGCATTATTAATAATTCTGTAAAGACTAGACCAAATCCTCCAGGAACCAAAATCATCAGAAATCAATTGAGTGTAATCAAAAAAGGGTCTTGCCGCACCATTTGATCGACCAGAAGGCGCCCAAACTATATCTGTCCCTAGATGAAAAATTCCTGGAAAAGTTTGATCCCAATCTGTTGTATAGAAATCTTGGCTTAAATTATGATAAAGTCCAATCGCTGCGGCCTCATAACCAAGCTTGTCATTCAAAGTTTCTGGAGCGAGCGCATCCAATACCTCTTCATCTAAAAAAGAATCTTGACAAGAATTTGCTCCTACAAACAACGCACAAATCCCCATTAAATATATTATATGTTTTTTCATTTTCGTAAGTTTTAATGTTAAAGTGACACGTTTAATCCAAAAGAAATAGTTCTTACTTGAGGATAATTATTGGTCCAATTTCCAGCTCCCCTAGAGTCATAACTAATTTCTGGGTCCCATCCATACCATTTGGTAAATGTGTGTAAATTTCTTCCTGCCGCATAAACTGTTAAAGAATTAACCCCTATTTTATCTAGTATTTCTGAAGGAAAAACATAACTTAGTCTTACGTCTTTAATTCTAACATAGCTAAAATCTTCAGGAAAACCGTAACCTTTATAATTTTTATAAGCAGATAACGACGGCCAGTAATTATCTTTATTTTCTGGGGTCCAATATCTAAAATCAGCAGGCAGATTCCTTCTTCCAGCCTCATCAGCATAGGTTAGATCTCTATTACTTCTCAGCCCTCCTTGTGACGTTTGAATAAAAATACTTAAATTAATGTTTTTGTATCTAAACGTATTTGTAAATCCTCCTGTCCATTCTGGAGTTGTTCTTCCCAAAATAATTTTATCATCTGAATCAATTTTTCCATCTCCATTTTGATCCTTAAATTTAATATCTCCTGGTTGAGCAATAGGATCTACTGAAGCTATATCCTCTCCTTCTTGCCAGATACCTTCCTTTTCATAATCAAAAAACACCCCTAAAGGTTCCCCTATAAACCATCTATTACCTATATCATCCTGGCCATCACCATATAATTCCAAAATTTCATTTCTAAAGGTTGAAAAGTTAATTGTTGATTTCCATGAAAAATCCTTTGTTTCAATATTTGTTGTATTTAAAGTAACCTCCAAACCTTCATTTTGCATGCTACCTAGGTTACTCCAAATATTTGCATACCCAGTAATATTAGGGATATTTCTTCTCAATAAAATATCTTCTGTTTTAGATTTATATACTTCAACTGTTCCAGAAATCCTATTGTTAAGGAATCCAAAGTCGACCCCTATGTTTGAAGATGTTGTTGATTCCCAATTTAAATTAGCATTTCCTATTGAGTTGTACCTTACACCTGTAAGTGCAGTCCCGTCAAAAGGAAACCTTACACTAGAAGCAATTGTTGCCGTTTGATTAACACCTATTGCCTGATTACCCGTTTTCCCATAGGAAAATCTCAATTTTAAAGCGTTAACAGCATCCGAATTTTCTAAAAAACTTTCATTTTTAATATTCCAACCTAAAGCAACTGAAGGAAAAACGCCATATTTATCGGTATTAGCTCCAAATGCAGAATAGCCATCCCTTCTAGCTGTAAATGTTAAAAGATAACGACTATCATAAGAATAATTAATTCTTCCCATTTGAGAAACCAAAGAATATGAGTTTCCTCTAGAATTTACAGACTGTGTTGTACCCGAAGCTAAATCATAATAGGATAATCCATCATTAACAAAACCCACAGCTCTGGATTCGGATTGAAAATAATCAACCTCTTGAGCACTATAAAGAGCGGTTAAATCAAAATGATGCTTATCAAAATCTTTTGAATAGGTTAATATATTTTCAATTACCCAGTTTCCTGTTTCTGCATTAGAAACGTAACCGGTTCCACTATTATCATCTGCAGCCCTACCTGAATAGCTTTTATAATTACCCCAATTAAAAGTATAAGAAGCATTTAGTCTATATTTTAATCCTTCAATTGGATTTATTTCTAAAAATCCTGTACCTGTTAAATTACGAGTAATATCTTTTCTATCTGTTGTTAATCCTATCAATGGGTTTCTAAAAAGTAATTCTGGACTCATTGGATAAATAATATAATCACCATTATCATCCTTAGGAACAGAATATGGACTCATTGCTGTAGCTTCAAGAAAATTCGCTCTACCTCCACTATAGTTATTTTCAGAAAAGAAAGCCGAGGTTCCAATTTTCAACCAATCTACTATTTCAGAATCTGCATTAAACCTAAACGTATTCTTTTTAAAGTTGTAGCCTTTCACTACACCTTTTTGATCAAGATGTGATGCAGAAAAATAATATTGAGATTTCTCATTTCCACTAGACAAGCTAATATTATGTTCTTGTATTAGCCCCGATTGAGTAGCCTCATCCAACCAATTTGTTGTAATTCCTGCATCGTAATTTTCTACCTCAGATGAATTTGGTAAAACAGCAGTTTGACTTAATCCATTAGCACTTAAAAAATCAGCATATTTTTGAACATAAGCATCAGGCCCCATTGGAGTAAGTGGATTTGCTATTTCTTCTACTCCCACATAGCCACTATATTTTACTGTTGGTTTTCCATCTGATTTTCTACCACGCTTAGTTGTAATAAGAATTACCCCATTACTACCTCTAGTTCCATAAATCGCTACAGCTGAGGCATCTTTAAGCACCTCAATAGACTCTATATCATTTGGATTTATGTCATTTGAAACTCCGAAAAAAGGAATTCCATCAAGAATAATTAAAGGTGAATTACCTGCGTTAATAGAGTTTACACCCCTTACCTGTACAGAGGCAGAACTACCCGGCACTGATGAGTTTTGAGTTATATTTAAACCTGCAGTAGTACCTTGTATTGCTTGTAACACATTTGAAACGGGCAAATTGGATAAACGCTCTTTGGGTACAGAAACCACAGACCCTGTAATATCAGATCTTTTTTGTGTTCCATAACCAACAACGACAACTTCATCCAATGCTGAGGCATCCTCCACTAAAGAGATGTTAATTGTAGACTGTCCATTTAACTGAACTTCTTGTGTTTTAAAACCTACATAGGAAACAATTAAAGTAGAATTTAAATCTGAAATCTCTAATTGAAAATTTCCATCAAAATCTGACTGAGTTCCATTTACTGTACCTTTTTCGATAATATTTGCACCCGGTAAAGGTTGGCCATTTGAGTCAAAGATAGTTCCTTTTAATTGGTTTTGTTGATCTTGTTTCACTTCATATAACAGGTTGGTTTCACTTGTCTCAAGTGCCTGCGTTTGAAAAATGAAGCTACAAACTAATAATATGGATAAATTACATTTAAACCCATAAAAACATAGTCTTCTGTTTCTAATCATTTCTTTCATTTTTTAGTTTAATTATTTAGAGTTTGTTGATAAATTGATTTCCTAAATAAGAAAATCATGAGTTGGTTTTGCTTTAATTGTCACATCATATTTATTTATTTTAAATGTTTTTTAATTTTTTATATCTCACCATAGCCTCTATAAAATAGTAATCACCATAGGTCAAGGGCACATCTATCTCTGTTTTATTAGGCATATTACCCAACCCATGTTTTAATAAAAACCCTCCTTGAGATTCATCCTGTACCAAATATTGGGGAGTTAGTAAACTGTTTAAAATTTTTGTGGCAGCTTTATAAAATTGCTTCTGTTTCTCTCCAGTAAAGAAAGTCGATAGTTCAAATAATGCAGAAGCGTTTATAGAAGCTGCTGAAGAATCTCTTAGTTCATTTGGAATATTCGGGGCATTAAAATCCCAATAAGGCACCATATCTAAAGGTAAATTAGGGTGATTCAGAATGTAATTAGCAATTTGTTCTGCTTGTTTTAAATATTTTGGATTTTTTGTTTCCCTATACATAACAGTAAAACCATACAAACCCCAAGATTGACCTCTAGCCCATGAAGAATTATCTGCCGCTCCTTGATTAGTAATTTGTTCTTTTACTTCTCCAGTAGATTCATCATATATAACTTCATGATATGAACTAAAATCATCTCTGAAATGATTTTTCATCGTTTTATTAGCATGCTCAACTGCTATATCATAGTATAAACTGTCCCCACTATGCTTGGTAGCCCAAAATAAAAGTTCTAAGTTCATCATATTATCTATGATAACTACAAGATCATTTTCATCTGCCTTATTCCAAGGAGCACTATCCCATGACCGAATACATTTTACATTTTTATCATACCTCGTAATCAAAGATTTCGCACTATTCATTAAAATTTGTTCATACTTTGGATTTGGATTCAAACGTTGTGCATTACCAAAACTGCAAAACATCATAAAACCAAGATCGTGCGTGGAAGTATTGTATTGCTCAACTTTCAAATCATTAAGCACCCTTTCTATTTCTGATTGAAAAGTTTTATTTTCATTAATTTCGTCTAAATACAACAGTATACCCGGGTAAAATCCACTACACCACCAACCAGAACCACTAGTTTCTAAAGCATTATTTTCAAATGTTTTGGGATACCTACCTTTTGGAAGGTTTTGGGACATAAATTTGTATTGCTTTGAGGAAAGCTCTAAAGTTTCATATATCTTAGTATCTATTGAAACATTACTTTTTCCACATGAATAGATTACAAATAATAAGACTAGATAAAAAGGAGTACTTTTTCTCATTTATTAGTTTTATGTATATTTAATTTGGTTTAATTGGTCAAAGCTATTTTTAAAAGTACTTTTAACACTTATAAAAGCTTTGGTTCAAAAATGTAACAACTATAACAAATAGAAGGTCCACGATTGATTAAAATTTGGGGTACAAATGATCCAATCCGGAAAACAACACAAACCCACACAAGTATAAATCACTAAAAAACAAACAAATAACCTATTAAACAAAACCTCCATTGAATAACCCATTTACTTTGAAGAAAAATAACAAATGATATCAAAAAACAACATTATTATATTAGTGTTTCTCATTATTGAAGTAGTTTGTTACTCTCAAAACTCCGTACACAATAATTTATTTTCTGAGAAGAAAAATTTAAAATTTGAACACTTTAATGTTGAGTCAGGACTTTCAAATAATCTTATTACGGATTTAGCCCAAGACTCTCTAGGATACATCTGGGTTTCAACTTTCGATGGTTTAAATAGGTATAATGGGAAAAATTTTTATCAGTACAAAAAGGAAAACAACACTGAAAACAGCCTAAATTATAATTTCATTCAACAATCAAAATTCGACGCAAAAGGCAATCTCTTTATTGCTACTGGAGAAGGTATAAACATATATAATCCTAAAGATGAATCTTTCAATTTAATCGATGAGAAAAACGGATTAATAAGAGAAAGTTTGAGTTGCATTGAATTTGGGAGAAATTCAGAAATTATTTTAGGTATTTATGGAGAAGGGGTTCAATTTTTCCCCCCTTATAATGCAGAAAACAGTGAAATTTTAACTCATGACCCTGATAAAGAAAACAGTCTTTCTTCAAACAACATTTCATGTTTACTACTTAACAAAAACACTCTATGGGTAGGCACTTTTAACAATGGTTTAAATAAAATTAACTATGACACCAAGTCGGTTCAACGTATCTCACTTGGAAATAATGAACTAAATAAAATAAACTGCTTATTCTTGGATAATGAAGAGAATTTATGGATTGGAACAAGAAACGGAATTATAATAATCACTGAAGACCAAGAAAGAATACATATTAATATTGGCGATTCGGAACATCAAGGCTTAAGCGACAAAGAAATTCTATCTTTCGAACAGGATTATCAAGGAAATATGTGGGTTGGCACCCAAAATGGTGGTATTAATATCATTAACTTAAATACTTATCAAAACGGTAATAAGTTTATAAAATGGTATTTACCCAACCAAAACGGTAATAATTTTCAAGGTAGAGGAATCTCTTCAATATTAAGAGACAAAGACGATTGTATGTGGATTGGAACTAGCTTTGGTTTATACTTTGTAAACCCCAAAGACACACCTATAGAACATTACAAAGAAAAATTCACAAATTCACCTATCTCTATAAATTGTAATTATATAAGAAACATCTTTGAAGGTTCCAATGGAGATATTTGGATTGCAACAGATGGAGGTGGTGTCAATTTACTTAATCCAAAAACAGGAAAATTTAAATACTTTACCCATGATACTTCCAACCCCAAAAGTCTATCGAGCAATTATATTTATTCTGTTTTAGAAGACAGTAAAAGAAGAATATGGATTGGAACTTACAGAGGAGGCCTTAATCTTCTTGATACCTTATCTGGCAATGCAAAAAAGTATCTTCAAGGATCCGTAGAAAATGGATATAAAGTAAATACAATCTATGAAGATCATCAAAAAAGTATTTGGATTGGCACGAACAGAGGCGGACTTTACTGGTACAACGAAGCCAAAGATGAATTTGATTATATTTCTGAATTAGGCAAAATTGATATTCGAGATTTTACCGAAGACAAAAATGGCAATATTTGGATGGCTACTTATGGAGATGGTGTTATAAAATTTAACCCTAAGACAAAATCTAAAGAAATTTTCAAAGCTGATAACACCGAGGGGCTCAATGGAAACATCATATTCTCTATTGAACTTTTACCTGATAATACAATTTTAATGGGTTCTGCTTACGAAGGGCTTTTTAAACTCTATCCGAAGAGCAGAAAAGTTAAAAATTATTCATTTAAGGATGGCTTAAGTAATAACACCATAAATAATATGGTCTACAGAAACGATAATGAAATATGGTTAGGTACTTTCAATGGACTAAGTTATTTCAATCTTTCTACAGAATCAATAAATAATTTAAACTCGTTTGACAACATTCCCCAAAGCGATTTTAATGTTGGTGCTGCCTGTAAAACTAAAAATGGTTTACTGTATTTTGGTAGTAATAACGGTCTATATATTATTAATCCTGACAAATTATTCAACTCAACAATAGAAACACCACTAATTTTTGAAACTATAAAAGTATTTAATGAAAAAATTGAAATATCTCCAAAAAAGATTAAAGATCAATTAAATCAATCCCTTCCATATTTAAAACACGTCATCTTCAACCACAAACAGACTTTGATTACCATTGATTTTAGTGTTCTTAAGTACCCACATTCTCAAAACATAAAATACTCCTACCTACTTAATGGCTATCAAAATCAATGGATTAATATTGAGAATAATAATTCTATTAATTTAAGTAAACTCCCTCCTGGGAATTATGATCTTATTGTAAAAGGAGAAATAAATCCAGAAAAAACTGTTACAAACAACCTGTTAATTACAATTACGCCTCCCTTTTGGCGCACCCCTACAGCATACTTTATGCTTTTAACTTTAATGATTATTTTAATTTGGTTTGGAACCAAATATTATGCAGAACGTATCAAATTAAAAAATTCATTAATTTTTGAAAAAAAGCAGCGTCAGTTAGAAAACGATTTAAATCAAGAACGCGCAAGATTTTTTACTAGTTTCTCACATGAATTAAAAACGCCCTTAAGTTTAATTATAGCTCCAATTGAAGATTTAATAGAGAAAGTTGAAAAAAAGAAACAAAAAGAACAACTTAAAATGGTTCTTTCAAACTCAAACTACCTCCTAAATAACATTCAAAAACTTTTAGAATTTAGAAAATCAGAAATTGGGCTTAATCAACTTTCCATCGATCAAGCTAATTTAACAAGTCATATCTCTGTAATTCTAAACAAATATAAATCGCTAGCGAAATCCAGGGGCATCATACTTAATTTTGAAAAACCTAAAGAAGATATTTATATCTGGTGTGATATAGAAAAAATAGAGATAATCCTATATAATTTACTCTCTAATGCCTTCAAATATTCGGAAAGGAACGGAACGGTCATTGTAATATTACGTTCAATTGATAAACATGTACAAATTTCCGTATCAGATTCTGGAAAAGGTATTTTAAAACAAGACCTACCACATATATTTGATTGGTACTATCAATCCAATTCTAACAATAGAAAAAAAGGGTCAGGCATTGGTTTAGCTTTATCAAAGCAATTTGCTGAATTACATTTAGGAACTTTAAAAGTTAATAGCAAATATAATCATGGAGCGACTTTTACTCTTGATATTCCATTCGATGCCTTTACCGAAAAAACCCAAAAGGATAGTTATAAACCAATATTAGAAGAAGAAAATACCAATGTATTAAATGAAACCTCAGAAATCTGGGCTATTAGAGATCAAGATTTAGAGGAAATATCATTAAAATCGAAAATAAATACAGATAAAAACAGAAGTTTAATACTTATTGTAGATGACAACAAGAATATTCTTTTGTTTTTGTCTAATATTTTAAACGATAATTATGATTTAATTTTTGCCGAGAACGGTGCTGAAGGAATAAAAAAAGCCATAAAATACGTTCCTGACCTAGTTATTTCAGATGTTATGATGCCTCTAAAAGATGGATTCGATTTATGCAAAACACTGAAAAAAGAACAAACAACATCCCACATCCCTATTGTGCTGTTAACAGCCATTGGAAACACTGAAGGAATTAACGAAGGTTATAAAGAAGGGGCTGATGACTACATAACCAAACCTTTCAATTCCAAAATTTTAAAAACACGAATAGAGAACCTAATCAAAAATCGATTAAAACTTAAAGATTATTTTAGCAACAACACAGATAAACCCATCTTAGGTTTAGAAAATGAGAGCCTCCTCGATACGGAAAAAGCTTTTTTAGATAGATTTAATCAAGTTATTTTAGAACATGTTATTCAAAACAAATCTAATATAAACGACATCTACCATGAAATTGGAATGAGTAAAACTTCTTTATATAGAAAAATAAAAGCCCTTACAGGAAAAACTGTAAATGAATTAATTCAAGACATTAAATTAGAAAAAGCTTATAATTTAATAAAACATAGTAATCTAAACGTTTCTCAAGCTTCTTTTGAAGTTGGATTTAATAGTGTAAAATATTTTAGAAAACTATTTAAGGAAAAGTATGGAATTCTACCGTCAAAAATTGATGAGTCCTAATATTTAATTTATATGACAGCATCCTATTCCTACTTCGAAATTTATAAAAATTTCTTCGAAACAAAATCCTAAATAAAAAAAACCATTTGTATCACACAAATAAAAAACACCCAATAATGGGTGCAACTACCTAATACCGCGTAAAACCTATTAAAAATAGTGTTTTTCGACTACAATTGTCATCAACACCAGACTACTTTTATTTTTGTGATAATTTTTTATCACAAATTTATCACATAAAATATCACAAGTTTTTTAGTTGTAATTTTGATTGGTTTTCGATGTTTTATCCCAATTTATTAGTCTCTGCTAACACAAATTCTCTTAATGCTTCGTCATCTAGAAGAAACTGTTCTAACAGCTTTAAATCAAACCTGTCCTTTTCTAAACTAGTTTCTAAAAACCGAAAACTTTGATATGAATATTCACTTTCTTCATACCTTACTTTCATAACATCTTGTAGTACTTTGTCAAACTCTCTAACAAGATAATCCGGAACATGAGTATGAACTTGTTTTAAGGTGGCGATATACCTATCAAGATCTTCATTGGATTCTGTTTTTTCTCTTTTATAGCGTTTGCTATAAATCCAGACAACAAGCTGTATGAAGTCTTTGGAAAACAAAAAGTTTTCAACCTTATCTTTTAGCGTTTCATATCTGCAATAATCACCACTATAAATATTCTCAAGTAATTCTCTTAAGTACTTTGAAACAGTTGTATTCCTTTTAGCTGCTTCCGCTTGTATGGTATCTTTTAATTCTTGCGACAGACGTAAATTTACTGATGGATCAGTATTTTTTACTGGGTATTTTTTGCTCATGATATCTCTGGGTTGCTATGTGGGATTTTATTCCTTGAAATTGACATTAAATACGGTTTCTAACAGATAAACATCAATATCTTGTTCACTAGGTAAATTTGCCTTTTTTGTCTTTTTTGCTTTGGAGGCTTTATCTTTCGATAAGTTCTCTATCTTTAAAATATTGTTATAGACTTTGTTATTGAAAACAGATGCAGGTAGTTCTGTTAATTCTTCTGGAGTTTCTTCTATTTGTTTTCTATCTAAACGGAAAACAGCCTGAACTTTATCAATATGAATACTAATCCAATCCAGTTGTAGTTTAAACAAGCTTAATTCTTCCTTTGTAACTTCGTTAATCGCTTCATTGGTATTGTTTAATAACCAATCATAAACATACTTGCAGGTAAGTATATGTTTTTGATATTCCCCAAGCAAATAATCAAATGTCTCTTTTGAAAGTTCGTCTCTTAGCTTCTGTAACTGATATACATTATTTTCAAGCTGGGTTGGCTTGCTTAACAGCTCAACCGTTGGTGAGCATTTATTAGCATAGGTGGTATCACCATTAGCTTTTAAAACCCCTACAGCATTTATTACTCTATAGTCGTTAAATTCCTTTTCCTGTTCCGGGGTTAAATCCGGAAATATATTATTTGGAATATAAAACAGGCTTGGTCGGTATATACCTAGTACCAACACTTCTAAATCATTGCCTTGGGTCATGCTTTAGTATTTAACAATTGTGAATAATCTTCTGGTAGTTCGGCATCAATATCTCGCAAATACTTTTCCAATGCGTTCATATTGGTGTGTCCTGTAATTTGCATCAGTTTACTCTTAGCTGCAAATGGTGACGACTCCTTTACGAGTGCTCTGTACACTTTAGTGATGTAGGTATGTCTAAAGCTATATAAACCATAATCCTGATTAAAGCCAAAATGATCTTTAACGACAGCTTTAAATCGTTTACTGAAATAATCTCGTCTAGCCTCTAAAGAAGCTTCCCATTTTCCTCCAAATGTTTTCGGTGTAAACAAATAGGTATCCTTATCTAATCCCTTTAAAACCTTCTCTAATTCCTTAAGCAATATTTCAGGAACAATTTTAGTTTTTAATGTTTTGGTTTTAACTTTTATCTTCAGAATATTTTCATCTAAATCAATATCACCAACTTTAAGTCTACAGACTTCTTTAGGTCTTAAAAAAACATAGGCTATAAACTTGATAAAAAGTAATAGCACTGGGTCCTTATCCTCTAAAAGCTCAAAAATGTCATTTTCCTGTTTTTGAGTAAAGGTTTTATGTCGCTCTGGATTGGACTGTAATTTCGGAATATTTTTAACGAAGTTCTTATCGATGATTTCATTCCCCTCTAAAGTTTGGAATATGGTACTTAAACAGGTTCTGTAATTGTTTCTATTCCGTGGAGAAGTATTGAGTTGCACGTCGTTTAGAAACGCTACAACCATCATTTTAGATACCTGATCAATTCCTTTAATATCTGCATGATGTTCGTTTACCCAAGTTTCAAAGAGTTTGCAACGGTTAGTGTAATCAACTAAAGTACGCTCACTCACCAAATTCTTTTTAAGCTTTAAAGCATAGTCTAAGGCCTCTTTTAAACTCATTGAAGGTTCTTGTACTTCCTTAGGTTCTTCTTCCTTTAAAACCGCTTTATTTTCGATTGGCTTTGCAGGAGCTTTAACTTTATTGACTTCTTGTTCCTTTTGCTGTTGGGCTTTATAATGTTCCGTATTATCAACAAAAGGATTATAGCCTTCCTTTAATAATTTTAATAAACGCTTTTTATAAAGTGCTAACAATGCATAACGTGCCTCCTTTGTTTTATGACGATTAACTTGACCATAGATGTTTTTCTGACGTTTCATCTTTCCTGTTTTAGGATCTAAATAGGAAAAATAAACATACCATCGTTTCGTTAAATCGCCATCGGCATCGTAAATTTTTGGGATTGAAAATGGGGCTTTGTGTTCCAAATCGTGTTCTAAATCGTGTTCAGTTTTAGAACCAAATGTAAGTAATTCATTAATTAAATGCATAAAAAAACGGTTTAGAGTGAACTAAACCGTTGATTTTGAAAGAATTTAATCTTAGTAGCGGGAACAGGACTCGAACCTGTGACCTTCGGGTTATGAGCCCGACGAGCTACCTACTGCTCTATCCCGCGATATTGTGGTGCAAATATACAATCCTTTTTAAGTTCTGCAAACTTATATTTGAAAAATATTTTAATTAAATTTTAGTAGCCTGAAAGTCAATTAAATCTGAATTAAAAAAATTTAATTTCACCTGTATTGGCTGGCAACAAACCTCGCAATCTTCAATATATTGCTGACTCGAAATACTACTATCAAGTAACATTGAGATATGTTCCCAGCAATACGGACAGGTGAAAAAGTATTCAATCATACTTTTAAGATACAAAAAAGTCAGCACCAAGGCTGACTTCTTAAAACTATAATTAATTTAAACAAAAACTTACTATTCTTTTTCAATATCCATTGTTGCGGTCGAATTTTGTAAATCTAAATACATAAGACCTGGAGGATTGTTTCCTGAAACTGTAACGTACTCTCTATTTAAATTGTTATCACTAACCATTAACGTAGTTAACTTTGGAAGATTCATAAACTCTAAAGGCAAATCTCCGGTTAATTTATTTGTTGATAACACTAACTCTTCTAAGTTTCTTAATTGAGCCATTTCTGCTGGAATTTCGCCTTCAAGCTTGTTATCCATTAAACTCAATTTTTCTAATTTCGTTAAAGCTGCAATTTCAGTTGGAATGGTTCCTATAATAAAGTTACTTCCCATTAGTAACTCTTTTAAATTGGTTAATCCCATAATGGCCTGCGGAATTGTTCCTGAAAACTTGTTGCTGTATATTTTTAAAGACTCTAACTTTTTTAATTGCCCTAATTCTTCAGGAATAGAACCTTCAAAACCATTCATAAACAATTCTAAAGATGTTAATTCCTGTAAATTTTTAATTGAAGAAGGCAGAGTTCCTGTTAATTTATTGAATCCTAAATTCAATTTTTTCAAATTCACCAAGTTTCCTATTTCGGCTGGTAATGACCCCTGAAGGTTGTTAAACTGTAAGTTTACTTCAACAACTTTATCATCTTGTACTTTTACACCATACCATTTTTCAACAGCTGTGTTTAAATCCCAAGTGGAATTCCATTGACTACCATTTGTAGCATTATAAATGGCCACTAAAGCCTCTTTTTCTCCTGGTGATACCTTTGCGAATGCAAAAACTGATACGAAAAGTGTTAGAACTAAAATGTAATGTTTTTTCATGGTCGAATTGATTTGGGATTAATTCTTACACGAATATACACAACAATTAGACTAAAAACATATTTATTCGATGAAATGCATTAAATTTTAACAAATAGTCTATTCAAAGGCTTCTATCTCAAAATGAATAGCTTCCCACTGCTCCATTAAGCTATCTAAATTGTTCTTTAGCTTTTCATAATCGTCAAAGAAATTAGGTTTAGATGTGACCTCTTCATAATTAATTAGAAGCTCTGCATCAATAACTTTAATCTTACGTTCTATATCGTTAATTTTGGCTTCAACGTTACTTAATTTATTGTTTAAGGATTTTAATTTTTTCTGATCTTCGTAAGATTGTTGCTTTGTTTCCTTAGGTGTTTCTTTTACAACTGTACGCTTTTCTACTTCACGAAGATTTTCAACATTACGTTGTTCAAGGTAAAAATCGATATCGCCTAAATATTCTTTTAATTTATGATCTTTAAATTCATAAACGCGATCTGTTAAACCCTGAAGAAAATCACGGTCGTGAGATACCAGAATTAAAGTTCCTTCAAAACGCTTTAACGCTTCTTTTAATACATTTTTCGATTTAATATCTAAGTGGTTGGTGGGCTCATCCATAACCAACACGTTAAACGGCTGTAACATTAATTTTGCCAAAGCTAAACGGTTACGCTCCCCACCTGAAAGTACACGAACATATTTATCAACTTCATCGCCTCTGAATAAAAACGATCCTAAAATATCGCGGACTTTACTGCGGTTGGTTTCATTAGCAGCATCAATCATCGTATCGTGAATGGTTTTATTGCCATCTAAATACTCCGCCTGATTTTGTGCAAAATATCCAATCTGTACATTATGCCCAAGTTTTAAACTTCCTTCGTGCTTAATATCGCCGACAATAATTTTAGCTAAAGTCGATTTCCCTTGTCCGTTTTGCCCAACAAAAGCCGTTTTGCTATCGCGCTCTATCATTAAATCTACTTCACGCAACACTTCATTATTCCCGTAACTTTTAGAAATCTTATCGGTCTCTACAACTACTTTTCCTGGTGTTACAGATACGGGGAAATTTAAGGTCATTACGCTGTTATCATCTTCATCAACCTCAATTCGCTCTATTTTATCCAGCTTTTTAATAAGCGATTGCGCCATAGTTGCCTTTGAAGCTTTGGCGCGGAATTTCTCAATAAGTTTCTCGGTTTGTTCGATTTGTTTCTGTTGATTTTTTTGAGAAGCCAATTGTTGTGTTCTTAGTTCCTCACGAAGCACCAAATATTTTGAATACGGTTTCGGATAATCGTAAATACGTCCCAATGAAATCTCAATAGTTCGATTCGTTACATTATCTAAAAACATTTTATCGTGCGAAACGATGGCCACAGCTCCAGAATACGATTTTAAAAACCCTTCTAACCAGATAATAGATTCGATATCCAAGTGGTTGGTAGGCTCATCGAGCAATAAAATATCATTACTTTGAAGCAATAACTTAGCCAATTCTATACGCATACGCCAACCTCCGGAAAAGGTATCGGTAAGTTTATTAAAGTCTTCGCGTTTAAATCCTAAGCCCTGAAGAATCTTTTCGGTTTCTCCCTGATAATTGTAACCTCCAAGTATTTCGTATTGATGCTGCAGATCGTTAATATCAATCATTAACTGATGATATGCATCACTCTCATAATCGGTACGTTCGGCTAATTCAGCATTCACCTGTTCCATTTGAGCTTCTAACTCCTTTATTTCGGTGAAAGCCTGATAAGACTCCTCTAAAACAGTACGACCAAGAATAAAATCGATATCCTGTTTCAAAAATCCTATTTTTAAATCTTTATCGGAAGCAATTTGCCCCGTATCTGGTTCTAATTCTCGAGCTAAAATTTTAAGCATGGTCGATTTACCTGCTCCATTTTTACCAATAAGTCCTACCCGATCACCTCCAACCAGTTTAAACGTTATATCCTCAAACAGGTATTCGCCTTGAAACGAAATCGATAAATTATGAATGTTTAGCATAGAATTGTAACTTATATCACAGAACCGTAAAGTTTAAAAAATTATATTTGTTCTGAAAGATTAAGAATGCAAAAGTACATTAAATAATATGTTTTCAAAAGGCTCAAAACTATATAGTATATTCACCGGAACTTGCCCGAAGTGCCATGAAGAATCGATGTTTAAAAACAAAAACCCTTATGTACTTTCTGAAGCTTTAGATATGCATGAAACCTGCAGTAATTGCGGTACGAAATATAAAATAGAACCGTCATTCTTTTACGGCTCCATGTACGTAAGTTATGCTGTTGGTATCGCTTTTGCCGTTGCGGCTTTTGTAATTTCTTATTTTGTATTTAATGCAGGCTTAAACGCCATGTTTATTTCTATTGTAGCAACTCTTATTGTTTTTATGCCTGTTATTTTACGACTTTCAAGAAATATCTGGATTAACTTTTTCATCCATTACGATAAGTCATTTGCCAAACCTAAGAAGTAATTACTGAAAGCGTTTTATATCAATTTCATCCTCTAATGGTATTCCATTTTCAATAAAATGGTATAACTGCCTGGCTACATACGGCCCAATCATTACACCTCGCGTACCTAATCCATTAAGTACGTACATGTTTCTGTAATCTGAATGACGTCCTACTAATGGTCTGCGGTCCTTAACTGTTGGGCGCACGCCTGCCACCTGATTTACTATTGTAAATGGGCAATTAATTATTTTCTGAAGTTTTGCTGAAAGTTCTTCCTTCGCTACTTCTGAAGGTTGATTTGTTAAGTCCTTCCATTCGTAAGTAGCGCCAACAATATAATCATCGTCACCTAAGGGTATTAAAAATGCTCCTGCCTTTAATACATAATCAATTTTAAGTTCTGGTGCATTTATTATTAGCAACTCTCCTTTAGCCGGATTTAACGGTAAATTATTGAAAAACGGATTATCCTTAATACCGAAACCTTCTGCAAATACTAAATGTTTAGCTTTAATATCACGATATTCTATACCAATATTTTCAAATTTCAATTCATCATAATCAAACAGAGTGTCATTGAGTTGATTATTTTTATGTAATTTGTTTTTATAAGCCTCTATCAAGGTTTTTACATCAATACGACCAGTTTCTAACACCTCCCCAAAACCAAAAGGTGCCTCTACGGCTTCATTGGTGTTTTTAACTATTTTTGTCGATAAATATTTTGATAGTATTGGTTTATCTGACGCTGTAAACCAATCGTTCTGTTCTTCAAGCGAGGCAAATTTTCGGTAAACGGGCAGTTTATAATCCAATTTTACGCCTAATTCCTGTTCCAAACGTTCGTACATAGGTAAGGCTTGTTCCAACTGTTCCTGACATTTCCAAACGGGTGTAAAACGTTTTAACACCACCGGATTATATAATCCACCGGCCACAGTTGACGATAACTGTGAGGCATTATCGAACACCACAAAACTTTTATTATTCGCTCTTAATTGCTCGCAAAAACTAATACCTGCGAGCCCAATACCTACAACTATATAATCAACTTGAATCATACTGCGAAGATAAAAAATAAAAAAGCCAGCTTAATTAGGCTGGCTTTTTTATTTTTTATGAAAATCGGAATTAGTATGTCCACATATCTAACTCGAAATCACGAATTTTTTCTTTAATCCTTTCAGATTCCAATAGCTGCATCAATGCATTATCGGTTACATAATCTGTAATTGCTCTATCCTGCTGTACGTTTTCTTCTTTATAAATCATGGCATTGAAACGTCGGGAGTTTAACACGTGATCGAAAGAGAATGGCATTGAGCTATTCTTGTTATTAAACGATTTTGCTTCGTGTAGTACTTCGCGAGCATCCGGGAAAAATACCCAGAATAACTCTACCAAATCTGGTGTTTCAGAGTCTATAAAGTTTACGTCCGGAGCTACAGGAGCAATACCTAATAAACGGTATTTTAACTCAGCCTGACGCTTATCGAAATACCAAAGACCTTTAATACGGTACTCTACAATATCGGCAGCAGTAAGATCGCGTCTGTCGATATATTCTGCAGATAATTGTTCTCCGGCATTAATTTGCTCGATACCTAACTCTGTAGTATCAACTTTTGCTAATGCCGCTTGAATATCATCAAGGGTACGTTTGGTTTTAAAGTATGAATCGTCGTAGATGTTTTTTATCTTCCCATTTTTAATGTTCTTCATAAGCACATCATACAATGAACGTCTGTCGCTACCAATATTATTAGTATCTATCGGGTAATATAAAGGAAAGTTAGCACGCTCGTCAAGAACGATTCTCTCCCAAACCATTTTAGAATACAAAATATCTCTGTCGTCTACATAACCATACTCTAACGGTTTGTCATTATCAATAGCTATTTGAGCTTCTGTTCTCACACCAATCTCATCAGGGCTCTTTGCATTAAGAATGTTAGCCTGAGCAAACACACCTGATACAGTAAAAACAGTTGTAACGGTTAATAAAAAACTTTTTAAATTCATGTGCTTTGGTTTTATTTTTCTGTAGTTGAACTTCAACTAGGCTCTCTGTAATTTATATCATATCCATATTTCGATATGGATATGATATGATATTTTAACTATTAGTTAGTAAGCTCAATAATAACTGGCGATACTTTCTTAAGAATCACGCTAACACCACTAGCCTGAGCCTCGATGTCAAAGATTTGAACATCTGAACCACGTTTCGCTTTTAATAAAGCAGACTTAGCTCGGCTATCTAGTTTATTTCCACTTACATTAATTGTAGGTTGTCCTGGAACTTTAAATTTAAATCCTGTTACACGTAATGGTAATTCGAAATCGAAATCGTCGAATTTAGCACCAACAGTAGAAATCTCTAAAGACTGACGTTGCATTTTAATAGCTCCATCTTCACCTCTAACTGTACCGGTTGGCTTAGGTAAATCTTTAATTCTGAAGGTTGCTCTGTCTCCTACTTTTTGTCCGTCAGGTAATGTACCAGATACGTTAATAGTAACTTCTCTACCTTGAATTCTAGTCGCATCCATAACATACTTACTTCCACTTACACGGCTTAAACCTTGAGCTGAAGCATTTACATTATTATCGGCGATACCAGCGAATGAAATAGTCATTGGGTTTTTAACACCACGGTAAACAACATTCATTTTGTCTGCTGAAATAGTAGCCGAATTTGGTTTAGATACTGTAGCGAATGTTTGAGATACAGGCACCTCAATTTCTTCACCATCCTGAGCGAAGATTAATTTACCTTCAATTTTGTGCTCTCCTGGTCTACCAGTTCCTACGTTTAATTTTACACGACCATCTTCAATTGTGTATTGGTTCTCTGCTAACTTCACACCATCTAAAGTTAATTCAACTCTATTTGGTTTAGTAGTAGCATCTTTACGACCTAAAACGATAGCTCCATCAAAAGTCTCACCGTTAAAGTAAGCCGATTTAGAAGTTTCCATTAAGGTTGTATAGTTTGTCATAGATACTTCAGAAGTTAACGTTCCTTGCATCATTTTAGCTAAAATCTCTGACCCTACAGTTTTAACATCAGATTGTAACTGTGTCATTTTAGTTAAAGATGCCACTAAAGGGAATCCTTTGTAGTGGTAATCTAACCAATCTACTTTCTGATTTGAACGGTTGATTACAGGCTCTGTGCTGAATTTTTCGTTAACATCTGCAACAACTGAAGCCATTGCCGGATTATCTCCTAAAATTTCAACTACACCACTACGGAAAGTTTCCAATTGCTTTAAGAACTCTTCGCCTTCTGGTTTTAATTTATCGCCTTTAAAGAAATTATTGTCAAGGTAATCACCTTTGTCCATAATTTCATAATCTGTTGGATCATCAACTGTAGATGACATTTTAGATTTTAAATCAGCTAAATAATCATTAAGATTTTTAGATAACACTCGAATTTGCTCAGCTTTATCTAATAAAGGCTTGTATTTCTCTGTTTGTTCTTCAGCTTTTAACTTTAATCCGTCAAAAAACGCCAGGTTTCTTTCATCGGCTGCACTGTTTGACTCTGTTAAACGCTCGTTCATTAATCCGAAGGCTGAAAGCACTTCTTTCGACATATTTAATGCTAACATCGCAATGAAGATTAAATACATCAGATTAATCATTTTCTGTCTGGGTGATAAGTTTCCTCCTGCCATAACTAATTAGGTTTTTGGTTAATAATAATTAGATGACCCTAATTAGTTTTTGTTCATAGCAGATAACATACCGCCATATACTCCATTTAATGAAGATAAGTTTGAAGCTAAAGACTGCATTTGCTCTTTTAACTTCACAGCATTTTCAACTTGCTCTTGGTTGATTGAAGCTTGTTTGCTTGCGCTTTCTAATTGTACTTTATATAAGCTGTTTAAAGACTCCATTTGAGCAGCAGCTAAAGATAACTCTTCACTGTATTTTTTAGAAGCTTCGATACCGTTTGCTCCAGATGACATAGATTTAGCTGCACCTTCGAAATTTTTGATGCTTTCTCCTAAGCTTGTCATTAATTCACCATCAATTTTAGCTTCTTTCAATAATTCGTCTAATTTTTTAGATAATAAACCTGATGGTTCTGTTTCTTCTTTACGATCTCTTTTCACAGCCTTACCTCCAGCTAATTCTGGGTAAACTAAAGACCAATCTAAATCACTTTCTACTGGTTCGAAAGCTGATAACGCGAAAATAATTGCTTCGGTAACAAGACCTAATGTTAACATTAAGTTACCTGTAAGTGGACCAAACTCCATGTGAGTAATTTTGAATAGTGCCCCAATAATTACAATTGCTGCTCCTAATCCGTAAGCCATATTCATGAACTTTTTACTTGCTTTTGACTGTGCCATAATTCTGATTTTTTAGTTAAGTAATAAATTACTTAAGTAGGTTAATTAATAGGTTGTTATTTTGTTTATGATTTAGTTAATTAAGATTTTCTGGTTATAGCGTCTTACTTTCCGGTTACTTGTGTCCCCATGTAATCCTGAACAGTTCTGAAACCAATATAACTTCTTGCAGAATCTGCATATTCGAAATCTCTTGAACTTACTTGTAAATAGTATGCAACATCTTTCCAAGAACCACCACGTACAACTTTACGCTGGTTGTTATAATCGTTAACGTTAGGGTTGATTGTAGATGTGTATTCGTAAGACGAAGGATCGTAAGATGCATTTACCCATTCCGCTACGTTACCTGCCATATTATATAAGTTATAATCGTTAGGCTCATAAGATTTTGCCTCTACAGTATATAATGCCTGATCTGCAGCATAATCTCCCCGTACTGGCTTAAAGTTTGCCATAAAACATCCTCTATCACTCTTAGTGTAAGGACCTCCCCATGGATACGTTGCAGCTTGCAGACCACCACGAGCAGCGTATTCCCACTCAGCTTCAGAAGGTAATCTAAAACGGTTTACCATTTGTGCTCCTCTATCTTTTTGATATCCATTCTTATTGATTGTTCTCCACTCACAAAAAGCTTTAGCCTGTTTCCAAGTTACACCTACTACAGGATATTCACTATAAGCATCGTGCCAGAAATAATCGTTATGCATTGGCTCATTATAAGAGTAAGCGAAATCTCTAATCCAAACAGTTGTATCTGGATATACTTCAATTTCTTCCTTTTTAATAACATCGCTACGTTTTACTCCTCTGGCTTTAGCAGCTTCCTGGATATCCATATAATTGTATTGGAATTTAAATTTCTTAACATTCCAGGTACGCTGACCATTATACGACTCTTCCATTGGCAAATACATAGTATCCATAACCTCAGCGTAGAATTCGTCTGGATATTCAGCAGTATCATAAACTAAATCGATGTCTTTGTTTAATTTACGACCTTCATATCCTGTTGGCCCTAATCCGGTATAGTTTTCGAACATGTATTTTTCGTAAACTGTCATATTAGCAGTATCTGCATCTTTAAACGCATACTCACCAATACCACCATCGCCAGGTACTTTACCAACCTCGTCAGCCAGAATAGCAAGTTTAGTTCTTACTATCGAATCTCTAACCCAATTTACAAATTGGCGATATTCGCTGTTAGTAATTTCAGTAGCGTCCATATAGAAAGCACGTACTGTAACGGTTTTAGCAGGAGCATCCTGTACACCAGCCAAATCATCGTCGGCTTTACCCATAATAAATGAACCACCCGGTATTAATTCCATTCCATATGGCTTTTCCGGATGCCATTTTTTCCCTTGTACACCTACTAGCTCACCCTTATCGTTAGAGCCACAACTAGCAAGCAAAGTCATTACTGCGGTTAATAATATAAACTTCTTCATATCCATAGAAAACTCGAGGTTAATTATTTAAGCTTTGTTATTGAGAGCGTAAACATATTTATATATTTTTTAAAAAACAACTTTTTAAAGGAAAAAAATACGTTTCATCGTGAAAAAAAGGCATTTTATCGATAAAACACAACCTTTAAGCGGTAACAAATGTTAAATACTATTCTTTTGGAACGCCTTATACCAACGTTCAGGTACTTTATTTTGGCAGGCATCTATATAATCTTGGTGCATGCAAGGTAATAACGTATGTCTTTTTAATTTATTATTAACATTTGATAAAAAAGGAATCTCAATCCACCATCTACCGGTCTTTATACTTTTATAAAACACCAATTCCTGATCTTCTACCAAGGAAATAAATTTTTGATAAGAGGCATCATCTGAAAAATCTTCATCATTCACACGACAATTTACTCCTTCAATAAAATACCAAAGCATTTGAGACATAAGCATAGAAGTCATGTCATCATCTTTAGATGGTTTATATTCATAAATACCAAATGAAGATACTTTATTACTTATACCCGCATATCTGGCCATAGCACAAATCTCCTTGCCATCTAATCCGTTTGGTGAAAATTTTTGTTTTAAACTCACTTCAGAGCCACGTACAGAAGTTAAATCTACACTAACCATATTAGCATCCCGCATTACAGGCTCGACAATAGTTACATTATTAGATACCTCACCTAACCTGTATGCCTCAAAATACAGATTATCCATTAAATCTTTTTCTTCCTGAGAATTAAAATAGGTTTGATAGCCTATTGTTGCGTAGTTAAATAAATTATAGGGTTCATCTAATATTATTTTCCCCATAAAACTATTATTCTTGATAGGTTTTGATGAATCTCCCAAATCGAACCTACAATCGACATTTACCAGATTAACCATGGGCTGAATGTTATCGTAAGCACGATAGACTGCGTATGTTAAATCCTGTGTCCCACCTATAATAACCGGAATTATATTCTGTTTGATAAGCTCACTAACGGTAGATTTTAAAGCAAAGTAGGTATCTTCAACCGTCTCACCGCGTTGAATATCTCCTAAATCGGCCACCGTTGTACTCCAACTTCCTGGAAATAGACTGTAAAACGTTTTTCGAACTTCGTTAAGCTGAAACGTTTCACCTATATAATTGATATCATTTCTATTTTCTAAAACACCGAAAACAGCAATATCTACATCTTCTAAATCAGGAAAGCCCTTTTTAACGGAATGAATTTTAATTTTTTTTCCTAAAGCTTGAGCCGAAAGCAACTCGTTATGAGCTAAAACCAAATCTGAAACAGGCGAGAAAAAATTAAAGGTCATAAGGGGCTGATAGTTTATTGATTAGTTTACTTACAAATATCATTAGAATAAATGAGTTATTATACGTTGTAAACATAAAAATAAACTAGCAATAATTATAATTTCCTAATTTAAGAAATCAATAATTACCATTTACGCAACCTTAAACTACTTCTTTTTAGCTGTTGTTTTCTTTGTTGTGGCTTTCTTAGCGGTCTTTTTCTTAGGTGTTTTGGCTTCAATTAACGCTTTTGCTTCTTCTAAAGTCATTTTAGCTGCATCAACCGTTTTATCCAGCTCAACCTTAATTTTACCTTTTATAACATTATGTCTTCCCCAACGTGCTTTTTCAACTTTAATTCCTTCTTCTTCCCAGTTATGCACCACCTTATCAATATCTTTCTGAATTTTAGTTTCGATAAGTTCTACAATGTCTGAATCGGATAAGTTATCCCAGTCGTATTTTTTATTCACATTGATAAACATATTGTTCCACTTAATAAATGGCCCAAAACGTCCTTTACCTTTTTGTACCGGTAATTCTTTGTAGTGATATATAGGAGCGTCGGCTTCCTGCTTTTCTTTAATTAACGCGATAGCATCTTCCAGCTCGACACTTAACGGATCCTGACCTTTTGGAAGTGAAACAAACTCTGAACCAAATTTCACATAAGGACCAAAACGCCCGTTGTTAACTTCAATCGTTTCTCCTTCATAAGTTCCTAAAGCTTTTGGAAGTTGAAATAAATCCATCGCCTCTTCAAATGTGATGGTATTCAATTGCTGATCCGGACTTAAACTTGCGAATTGTGGTTTTTCTTCGTCTTCAGGCGTTCCTATTTGAACCATTGGTCCAAACTTACCTAAACGCACACTCACCTGTTTACCCGTTGCAGGATCTACACCAAGAATACGTTCTCCTGATTCTCTATCGGCATTTTCCTGAACATCCTGAACCTGCGGATGAAAATCTTTATAGAAGTCTTTCATCATTTTAGACCAGTCTACTTTACCCTCAGCGATTTCATCGAAATCTTCCTCAACCTTAGCCGTGAAGTTATAATCTAATATCGATTCAAAATGATTCACCAAAAAGTCGGTTACAATCATACCAATATCGGTTGGCACTAACTTTCCTTTATCTGAACCTACTTTCTCTGATAATATTTTCGATTTTACAGCACCTCCTTTTAAAGTTAACTGCGTATAATCGCGCTCGGCACCATCAACCGTTCCTTTTTCAACATAATTACGATTTTGGATGGTTGAAATAGTCGGTGCATAGGTAGACGGACGACCAATACCTAACTCTTCCAGTTTCTTAACGAGAGAGGCCTCTGTATATCTTGCTGGCGGACGCGAGTAACGTTCGGTGGCAGTTATATAATTATTCAGCAATGTTTCATTTACTTTCATTGCTGGTAACATACCTTCTTGTTCTACATCTTCGTCATCAGTTCCTTCTAAATATACTTTTAAGAAACCATCAAAAGTAATAACCTCTCCACTAGCTGTGAATAATTCCTTATGTGTAGATGCGCTTACTTTTACATTAGTACGTTCTAACTCTGCTTCACTCATTTGTGATGCAATAGCACGCTTCCAGATTAAATCATACAAACGAGCCTGATCGCGATCTAAATCAACTGAATGCGTAGCAAAACTTGTTGGCCTGATCGCCTCGTGCGCTTCTTGAGCTCCTTTGGTTTTTCCAACATAATTTCTTGGCTTACTATATTTAGAACCGTAAGCTTTCTCGATCTCAGCTTGTGCTCCCTGACGTGCTTCATCAGATAAGTTAACACTATCTGTTCTCATATAAGTAATTAACCCCGACTCATACAAGCGCTGAGCCAAAGTCATGGTTTTACTTACCGAAAAATATAATTTACGTGATGCTTCCTGTTGTAATGTAGAGGTTGTAAATGGCGCTGCCGGCGATTTTTTAGCAGGTTTTTTATCTAATTCAGCAACTTTAAAATCGGCAGTGGCATTAGATTCTAAAAAAGCATAAGCTTCTTCTTTGGTCTCAAAATTCTTTGGAAGTTTAGCTTTGAATACTTGTCCGTTTTCATTTGAAAACTCAGCATCAATTCTGTAAGACGCCTCAGGAGTGAAACCTTGAATTTCACGCTCGCGCTCAACAATTAAACGTACCGAAACCGACTGCACACGACCTGCCGACAACCCGCCTTTAACTTTGCGCCAAAGTACCGGAGACAATTCGTAACCTACAATACGATCTAATATACGACGCGCCTGTTGCGCATCAACCAAATCATAATCAATACCTCTTGGATTTTCAATTGCTTTTTGAATTGCTGTTTTAGTAATCTCATGAAAAACAATACGTTTTGTTTTTTCTTTATCCAATTTCAAAGTTTCCGCCAAGTGCCATGCAATAGCCTCTCCCTCGCGGTCCTCATCACTTGCCAACCAAACCATTTCGGCATTCTTAGCTAAGTCCTTCAGTTTTTTTACGACCGCTTTCTTATCTTTAGAAACTTCATATTTTGGTTTAAAATCACCTTCAACA
This sequence comes from Aestuariibaculum lutulentum, assembly GCF_032926325.1. Classification (NCBI taxonomy): domain Bacteria; kingdom Pseudomonadati; phylum Bacteroidota; class Flavobacteriia; order Flavobacteriales; family Flavobacteriaceae; genus Aestuariibaculum; species Aestuariibaculum lutulentum. The sequence continues at coordinate 2,015,210 of NZ_CP136709.1, read as the reverse complement.
TCTACCCCTAATTCCTTTGAAGGAAGATCGGAGATATGCCCAAAGCTCGACTCTACTTTAAATTCTTTTCCTAGAAATTTTTCAATAGTTTTCGCCTTAGCAGGTGACTCTACGATTACTAAATTCTTCGCCATACTTCGATTTTTTGAGGGTACAAATGTATATGAAAAAAAGTTTATCTGCCTAATTTCACGTAATATCTACCCTAATATATATAAAAAAAGCCCGTTTTCAGCAAGCAAAAAACGGGCTTTTTGTTTCATATTATAATTTATTCTACCGACGTTCCAATTTCATCGATAACATGTGCTTCGTTAAAACCTACAACATGCTTATAGATTAAATAGGTTGGATGATATACAAACGGAGCAGTAATTAACAACCCTATTCCACACAATAAAAAACCGACAATTTGAGACAACAATGACGCTACTAAAATTAAACCAAAGGTGATTAACCATTTCTTATTACCTAGTTTAAAACTCGTTTTCACAATATCACCCACACTAAATTCTGGGTTAAATGCAAAAACTAAAGTGAAATACGACAAAGGCACCATAACATATATTATAGGTAAATAACATAAAACTGCCGCCAATATTGAAATTCCTAAAGTTGCTAGAAGAAGCAGGAACAACTTTGTTAAATAGTTCATTTTAAAAAAATAGAAAAAATCTGAAGTTGTTGTTACCTCACCATAGTCCAGTTTTTTCATTATTCTAAAAAACCCGGCATTTATAGCTATCGATAAAGTTCCTAACAAAACGCCTCCAATCGAAACCAACAATACATACACAACTGTAATTCCTGCCATAAAATTATCAATAGCCTCTGTATTTCCATACCCACTATTTTGCTGAGCAATCATCATAGTTATAAACGGAATGTAAAATACAATAAGAATTGGCATCAAAACTATTAACGTAAACAGTTGCATTAAAAAGCCCTGCACCCAGGTTTTCTTAAACAATTCGATAGATTCACTAAGAATATTTCCAAAGTCTAAATCTTTAGCTTGAGCTATTTTTTCTAAGAATGTATTAATTGTATTCATGAAGTTATTTTGATTAGTATATAACCAAAGTAACTATTTTCTGTATTATTAAACAAAAATTAAAGCGGATTTAAAATTTTGTAAACCACTGAAAACGAAAAAGACTTGTTTAAAACAAGTCTTTTATAATTCTTATACTCTCATCTCTAATTCAAAGAAAAAGCACTTATCAATTTGACACCATTTTCTAAATATTCATATTGATACAAAGTATTACCCCCAATCATTAACAGTGAATTTTCCAAAGGAATTACATCTTTTGATTGAATATCTTTTAAATTTCCTAGCATATTCAAATTTAAAGGATCTGATTTATCAAACAACTTTAAACCGGAAGTCCCATCACAAACATAAAGCACATCGTCTTTTATTCCTAAACCATAGGGATTATCTAAACTGTACCGTGCCGCTAATTCAGGATAAGATTTATCGCTTACATCAATAACTTCAAGTACACTTTCTAACTGCCCACAAAAATTACCTCCTCGCAGAGTTAAATAGGCATAATTTCCATCTACAACAACAGGATCACAACCTTGCCAATGAATAAATTCTGAAACGTATTCAGGTCTTACCAGCTCATTCAAACTATATATATACATGCCGTTTGTACTACCTAAGTACAGATAATTATCGACATGAAACATAGTTTCAATATTCCAGCCCACAGACTGTATAACTTCCAAAGTTGGCGCACTTAATTCTTGAATATTAAAAATCGACATTTCAAACCGCCCAACCGCGTATAAATAATTATCAACAATTTGAAAACGTGCCAAAGAACCTCCAACTCCAGCAGTACTTTTGGTACCACCTGAAAAGGCATCATTCATAAGCCCTCCCGTTGCTTCCCAATATATTTTCTCTCTCCATTTACTACTAACCTTCCACCCAACAATAACATCTGTTTCATAGTTAAAGTTAGCATACTCTATGCGCTGAGCCTCTAAAGGAACATCGTAATTATAAATATCAAAAACATCTTCTAATCTTTCAATTAATTTAATGTTGTACAAATCAGAAATATCAAACGCCAATAAATCACTGGCACTATCAGCATAAAGAATATCATCTTTTACAGAAACATCCTCGTTTTTCGGAATTTTAATAAACTTTATTTTTTTGGAAAAACAGGGTTCGAGTTATCTATTACATGAATTCCTTCATCAACTTCACCAATAAAAATGTAATTTTTATAAGCATAAATCTTACCTATCTCTTCCATAGCACATGGTTTTGTTACTTCAACCATTTTTCTAAATTCCGCCTTACTCATAATTTCCGGAGTGGCTACTTGAACGAGTTCCATGCCTACCTTATCACTATCACATGTAAATACAAGAACAGCAACTAATACAGGAAATAAATATTTTAGTCTCATAATGTTGGATGTTTGTTTTTAGATGCAGAAAATAAAAAATGGTTACGTAATAAAATTCAACATTTTTCATAATTTGAATATAAATTTTAAACTGTCACTTTGTCAGAAACAATAAATTAATTGTATCTTTGCATGCTTATTGAGATACACGCGTGATTGAGATAGTTATGGAGAAAATTATAGACGAAAACAAACAAGGAGAAACATTGGTTTTAAACCAAAAGGACGGCAATACCCGTAAACTTTTTATTGAAAGTTATGGTTGCCAAATGAATTTTAGCGATAGTGAGATTGTAGCATCTATTCTTACCGAACAAGGTTATAATACGACACAAAACTTAGAAGATGCCGATTTGGTTCTTGTTAACACCTGTTCTATTCGTGATAAAGCCGAGCAAACCGTTCGTAAACGTTTGGAAAAATACAACGCAGTAAAAAAATCGCACAACCCAGGCATGAAGGTCGGTGTCTTAGGATGTATGGCCGAACGTTTAAAAACAAAATTCTTAGAAGAAGAAAAAATCGTGGATCTTGTTGTAGGTCCTGATGCTTATAAAGATTTACCAAACTTATTAGCAGAAGTTGAAGAAGGACGAGATGCCATTAACGTGATTCTTTCCAAAGAAGAAACCTATGGTGATATCGCTCCAGTACGTTTAAATACTAATGGCGTAACGGCTTTTGTATCTATTACACGTGGTTGCGACAATATGTGTACCTTCTGTGTGGTACCGTTTACCCGTGGTCGTGAGCGTAGTAGAGATCCGCAAAGTATCATGGAAGAAATTACCGATTTATGGAACAGAGGCTTTAAAGAAGTGACGCTTCTTGGACAAAATGTTGATAGTTTCCTTTGGTATGGTGGCGGACTTAAAAAAGACTTTGAAAAAGCCAGCGATATTCAAAAAGCAACAGCCGTAAACTTCGCGCAGTTGTTAGACATGTGTGCTACATCATTCCCTAAAATGCGTTTCCGTTTCTCGACATCAAATCCTCAGGATATGACGTTAGATGTTATTGAATCTATGGCGAAACACAGAAATATTTGTAAATACATTCACCTTCCTGTGCAAAGTGGTAGCAACCGTATTTTACAGGAAATGAACCGCCAACACACCCGCGAAGAGTATTTTGAATTAATTGATAATATTAAACGTCTTATTCCAGATTGTGCTATTTCTCAGGATATGATTTCTGGTTTTCCAACCGAAACTGAAGAAGATCACCAGGATACACTTAGCCTAATGGAATATGTAAAATACGATTTCGGTTTTATGTTTGCTTATTCTGAAAGACCAGGTACTTTAGCTGAAAGAAAAATGGAAGATGATATTCCTGAAGACACCAAAAAACGTCGCTTACAGGAAATAATCGAGTTACAACAGGAACACAGCTTTTACCGTACAAAAGAGCATTTAGGAAAAGTTGAAGAAGTACTTGTTGAAAAACTTTCAAAACGTTCTAACGAGCATTGGTCAGGGCGTAATAGCCAAAATACAGTAGTGGTTTTCCCTAAAGGCGATTATAAACCAGGTGATTTTGTTAATGTAAAAATTACCGACTGTACAAGCACCACTTTAATTGGTGAAGCTGTAGGCTATTCAGAAAACAACTAATAATATTTATGGAATCTGTTCAAGCTATAAAACAACGATTTGGCATTATAGGTAATACCCCCGCGCTAAATCGTGCCATCGAAAAAGCCATCCAGGTAGCACCAACCGATATTTCGGTTTTGGTTACCGGCGAAAGTGGTGTTGGTAAAGAGAGTATTCCAAAAATTATACACCAGCTTTCCCACCGAAAACACAATAAATATATCGCAGTTAACTGTGGTGCCATTCCTGAAGGCACTATTGACAGTGAACTTTTTGGACACGAAAAAGGCGCCTTTACCGGAGCCACACAAACCCGTGAGGGATATTTTGAAGTGGCCGATGGCGGAACCATTTTTTTAGATGAAGTTGGTGAATTACCATTAACCACACAGGTACGTTTACTTCGTGTTTTAGAAAATGGTGAGTTTTTAAAAGTAGGATCGAGTAAAGTTCAAAAAACCAACGTTCGCATCGTGGCTGCAACAAACGTGAATATGTTTGAAGCCATCGAAAAAGAAAAATTCCGTGAAGATTTATACTACCGTTTAAGTACAGTGGAAATTCATCTGCCTCCATTACGCGAACGTCAGGAGGACATTCATTTGTTGTTCAGGAAATTTGCCAGCGATTTTGCCTTAAAATACAAAATGCCAACCATCAAATTAACCGATGCCGCCGTGCAAACGTTAACCAATTACAGATGGAGCGGAAACATCAGACAGTTACGTAATATCGCAGAACAATTATCGGTTTTAGAACAGGAAAGAACCATTTCGGCTGAAACTTTAGTAAGTTATCTTCCTAATAGTTCTTCAAATTTACCGGCAGTTATTAAAACATCTAAATCGGAAAGCGATTTTAGTAGTGAGCGTGAAATTTTATACAAAGTCCTTTTCGATATGAAAAGCGACCTTAACGATTTAAAGAAATTAACGCTCGAATTAATGAAGAGTGGCAACACCAAAGACGTGGAGAAAAGTCACGAAGGATTAATTCAGAAAATCTACGGTAACGATACAGAGGATGATGAAGCTGAATACGAAGAAGACCCTATTCAAACCAGCGAAATGCTTTCCATTCCTGAGCATACCATTCAACGTGATATTCCAGAAGCTGTTAGTGATAAATACCATTTTGCTGAAGAAATTGAAGAGGAAGAAACTTTATCGTTACAAGACAAAGAATTAGAATTAATTAAAAAATCGCTTGAGCGTCACGCTGGAAAACGTAAATTAGCTGCAGCCGAGTTGGGTATTAGCGAACGTACCTTATACCGAAAAATTAAACAATACAATTTGTAAAGCCATCAACCGTTGAAAGATTAATCCTTTATGATTTAAATATCGATTATCGAACAGCGTTTATACAACATGAAAAAACACTTTATTTACTTATCATTTCTAGCATTAAGCTTTACATTATTAAACTGTGGTATTTACTCTTTTACAGGGGCTTCGGTTCCAGCAAACGTAAAAACATTTCAGGTGAATCGTTTTGAAAACACCGCTTTATTATTCGAACCTGGTTTAGATTTAGAATTTCAAAACACATTGCAGGATTTAATCCAAAATCAAACTAATTTGAGTTTGGTAACCACTAATGGAGACTTATTGTACGAAGGCGAAATTACCGATTATCGTATTTCTCCAACCACTGCAACTTCTCAAAACACTGCAGCTCAAAACCGTTTAACTATTTCTGTAAAAGTTAGATTCTTTAATAAGAAAAAAGAGGAAGACGATTTAGAACAAAGTTTCTCTTTCTTCTACGATTATCCAGGATCATCTTTACTTACCGGATCTCAAAAAGCAACAGCTCACGAAGAAATATTTCAGCGTTTAACACAAGACATCTTTAATGCTACACTTGCTAAGTGGTAGTTTTTTGATTGTAAAAAATTATTAAATTTGGCTAAGCCAATGAACCCAACAGATTTTACATATATCCTTCAGCATCCGCAGTCTATAACACACGAGCAGACTGAAGCGGTAAAATCTATCATTGACGAATTTCCATATTTTCAACCGGCACGCGCCATTTATTTAAAAGGCTTAAAAGACCAGAGTAGTTTCAAATACAATCAGGAACTTAAAACCACTGCAGCTTACACAACCGATCGCAGCATTCTGTTTGACTTTATCACTTCTGAAGAATTTCTTCAAAATGAAATTTCAGAATCTATAAAACAAAATATTTCTAATGTTTGGGATATTGAAGTTGATTATGAAGATATTTCGGTAAACCGTCGTGTTGAAATTGACGATAATTTACAACAACAGGTAAAAGATACCACAGGGGTTTTAGATCCTGCACTGTTTGAACCTAAGGAAGCTCGTCTACCAAAAACAATAGAAGTTGCTCCCGAACCTTCTGAAATTAAACCAGAAGACAGTGAATCGCCAGCTATAATATTAAACATTGGTAAGCCTTTCGAATTTGAAAAAAACGAAACGCATTCGTTTAACGAATGGCTGCAACTTACTCGTTTTAAACCCATAGAACGCAACGAACCTGTTGAAGAAAAAACTCAACCAGAACCAGAAGTTGCAAAAGAATCAACAACAGAACCCATAAGTAAACCTGAAACAAACGACAGTTTAGAACGGGAAAAAAAGTTTGATTTAATAGAGAAATTCATTCAGGAAAACCCAAAAATTAACCCGACAAAATCTTCGGCTTCAAAAGGGAATTTAGCCGAAGCACAAATGATACAGCCAGAAGCCTTAATGACAGAGACTTTGGCCAGAATTTACGTAGAACAAAAGAACTATAAAAAAGCAATTCAATCTTATAAAATTTTAAGTTTGAAATATCCAGAAAAAAATAGTTTCTTTGCAAACCAAATTAAAGCAGTACAACAATTACAAGAACAAAATAAATTAGAATAATGAGCACGTTTACAATATTTTTAGCATTAATCGTTATAGTAGCATTTTTACTAATCGTAGTTATCATGGTACAAAACCCAAAAGGAGGCGGGTTATCTTCTTCTTTCGGTGGTGGTGGAACACAACAATTAGGTGGTGTTAAAAAAACAACCGACTTTTTAGACAAAAGTACATGGACGTTAGCAACGCTTTTATTAGTATTAATCTTACTATCTAATATGGCGATTAACAGAGGTGGAGACACTGTAGATTCTAAAGCTTTAGACGCTGAAACTACTGCTCAACCATTACCAAATCCAGTACAATCTGCAGACGACACTGCAACACCTGCTAACGAAGCTGCTGAGTAAAACATGCGACAATCATATATAAAAAATGCCAACTTTTCAAGTTGGCATTTTTTGTTGCTGCAAGTTTGTCAGTTATACACTATTGGCACACTTTTAGAATAAAGCATTCGCGATAAACTTTAATTTTTATAAACTTAAAAATATATACAAATGGCATTGAACATTAAACCATTAGCAGACCGTGTTCTTATTGAACCAGCTGCAGCTGAAACTAAAACCGCTTCAGGAATTATTATTCCAGATAACGCTAAAGAAAAGCCACAAAGAGGAACTGTTATAGCTGCTGGAAAAGGTACTAAAGACGAGCCTATTACAGTACAAGTTGGCGACACTGTTTTATATGGTAAATATGCTGGAACAGAATTAAAATTAGAAGGTAAAGATTATTTAATTATGCGTGAAAGCGACATTTTAGCAATCATTTAATTTCTTAACAACACAAAACAATACATAAAAAATGGCAAAAGATATAAAATTTGATATTGAAGCACGCGATGGTTTAAAACGTGGTGTTGATGCATTAGCAAACGCTGTAAAAGTAACTTTAGGTCCTAAAGGACGTAACGTAATCATCGGAAAAAGTTTTGGTGCACCTCATGTAACTAAAGATGGTGTTTCAGTAGCTAAAGAAATTGAATTAGACGACGCTCTTGAAAACATGGGAGCACAAATGGTAAAAGAAGTAGCTTCAAAAACTAACGATTTGGCAGGTGACGGTACAACAACCGCAACTGTTTTAGCTCAGGCTATCGTGAAAGAAGGATTAAAGAACGTTGCTGCCGGTGCTAATCCAATGGATTTAAAACGTGGTATCGATAAAGCTGTTGAAGCTATCACAAAAGATCTTGAAGCACAATCTCAGGAAGTAGGAAACTCTTCAGAAAAAATCAAACAAGTTGCTGCAATCTCTGCTAACAACGATGACACTATTGGAGAATTAATTGCACAGGCATTCTCTAAAGTTGGTAAAGAAGGCGTGATTACTGTTGAGGAAGCTAAAGGTATGGATACTTATGTTGATGTTGTTGAAGGTATGCAATTCGACCGCGGTTACCTATCGCCTTACTTCGTTACAAATACAGATAAAATGATTGCTGAATTAGACAATCCTTATATCTTATTATTCGATAAAAAGATTTCTAACTTACAGGAAATCCTTCCAATATTAGAACCAGTTGCTCAATCTGGCCGTCCTTTATTAATCATCGCTGAAGATGTAGACGGACAAGCATTAGCTACTTTAGTAGTAAACAAATTACGAGGTGGATTAAAAATCGCTGCCGTTAAAGCTCCTGGTTTTGGTGACAGACGTAAAGCCATGTTAGAAGATATCGCTATCTTAACTGGTGGTGTCGTTATTTCTGAAGAAAGAGGTTTTACTTTAGAAAATGCAGATTTAAGCATGTTAGGTACTGCTGAAACTGTAACGATTGATAAAGACAATACAACTATTGTTAACGGTTCTGGTGATGCGGACAACATTAAAGCTCGCGTAAACCAAATTAAAGCGCAAATTGAAACAACTACTAGCGATTACGACAAAGAAAAATTACAGGAGCGCTTAGCTAAATTAGCTGGTGGTGTTGCTGTTCTTTACGTTGGTGCTGCTTCTGAAGTTGAAATGAAAGAGAAAAAAGACCGTGTTGATGATGCTTTACATGCAACAAGAGCTGCTGTAGAAGAAGGTATCGTTGCAGGTGGTGGTGTCGCTTTAGTGAGAGCAAAAGCTGTTTTAGAAGGACTTACTACTGAAAACTTAGACGAAGTTACAGGTATTCAAATCGTAGCTCGTGCTATCGAAGCGCCTTTACGCACTATCGTAGAAAATGCAGGTGGTGAGGGTAGCGTTGTTGTAAACAAAGTATTAGAAGGTGATGCTAACTTTGGTTACGATGCTAAATCTGAAGCTTATGTTGATATGCTTAAAGCAGGTATTATCGATCCTAAGAAAGTAACACGTGTAGCATTAGAAAATGCAGCATCTGTTTCTGGAATGATCTTAACTACTGAGTGTGCTCTAGTTGATATTAAAGAAGATGCGCCAGCTATGCCAATGGGTGGTGGTATGCCAGGTATGATGTAATCGAGAACCTCGATACGCAAATAATAAATTCAAAAAACGCTCCAACAAATGTTGGAGCGTTTTTTTATGACTTTATTTATTCAGCTTATAATAGTAAAACGCTGGTAACAACAGTAATAATATTAAAGGCTGAATAAGAAATCTTCTAAAATTGAAAAACAAGTAATAATCTTCCTGTCTCGGATTAACAACAAAATACAGGAATATTAAAATTAATACAATATATGCAACGGCATAAAAGAACACCGAAAACTTAACAATCGACAAATCTTTAAAAAACAAATAGAGAATACCTAACGACACCAAAGTATTCAACCAAAAGCGCAAACTGGTATAAAACACAAGCTTTGCCAACTCACGCCTTGGGCTATCGATGTATAAATAGTCATTTTTAAAAAACGTAAGATACGGGTCATAAAACAAATTACCTTCGTAAGCGCGGATTAGAATCAACAATCCAAATAAAACAGCAAGCAATATGTAAGTTAAAGCTTTAGGCATTTACATGTTCTATTTTTGAAAACCGATTCACCCAAAATACCCAAAGTAAAAACATCATACCATAAATAATCACGGGAAATATAACTTCATGTAATACAGCTTCATACTTTGGATAGTAATACAACCCTAAATTAATGATAACAATTCGAACAAGATTCACCACATAAATTAAAACACTTCCAAATAACATGTAGATAAAAGTGGTTTTTAAATCTGATGCAAAGGCAGCAATAAATGATACGAACAGAATAATCACACTAAAGGCATTACAACCTTCAATAATTCTCGAAATATAACTGCCATTCAACAAAACTTTAATAGAAGGTTCGTTTGGATGTGGAATCATTTCTACATGATACCCTAAAACCTGTAACAAATCCTGACATTGCAAAGCCACTAAATGCGTTATATAATCCGGATAATACAAGGAACCGTCTGAAAATTGTAAGTAAAACTTATACCCTAACGACAACATCAAATAAACTGACAAAAAGGTCAGTATAAATTTAATAACGAGTTTGTATTTTACTAGAAGTGCTTTCAAATGATAACGTTAAAATTCCTTTTAACTGAATTTCGAAATTACAGCTTTTTAAATACTTTTGCTAAAACTTTTGAATTATGATTTTTGAAACCCTAAAACCTCAAGTAGAAACTATAATCGCAAATACGTCTAAATCGGTAGACGAGCGTCTTTTAAATATTTGCGAAATTTTAGAAGCAAATGTTAGTTATTACAATTGGGTTGGATTTTATTTTAGAAACGGTGATAAAGAAGAATTAAAACTTGGTCCTTATGTTGGCGAACCAACCGACCACACAATTATTCCGTTTGGAAAAGGCATTTGCGGACAAGTAGCTGTAAGCAACCAAAATTTTGTAGTTCCAGATGTTACGGCTCAAGACAACTACATAGCTTGTAGCATTACTGTAAAGGCTGAAATCGTAATCCCTGTTTTTGTTAATGGTGAAAATATTGGGCAAATCGACATTGACTCTAACACCCCTGACCCGTTTACCGAAGCCGACGAACGCTTTTTAGAATTTGTTTGCGCTCAGGTGGCATCCATTTTATAGTCAAATTTCAGCTTCAAAAGCTTGCATTTTTAGCTTAATTAACAAGTGTTTTTCACCCAATTTTAAAGCAAAAAATTCTCCGTGTTTTTTCAACATTTCTAAGTCTGTTTTTGAGCAAAAAATAACTACTTTTGCACTTTATAACTAGTTTAGAAAAATGAGCAACGAAAAAACAGTAAAATCAGCATTAATTTCAGTATTTAGTAAAGACGGTTTAGAGCCAATCGTAAAAAAACTAAACGAACAAGGTGTAACCATCTACTCTACTGGAGGAACTCAAACATTCATTAACGACTTAGGTATCGACGTCGTTCCTGTTGAAGAAATTACATCTTACCCATCTATTCTTGGTGGTCGTGTAAAAACATTACACCCAAAAGTATTTGGTGGTATTTTAAACAGACAAAATAATGAAAGTGACGTTAAAGAATTGGCGGATTTCGAAATCCCTCAAATCGATGTCGTTATTGTTGATTTATACCCGTTTGAAAAAACAGTTGCTTCAGGCGCTAGCGAACAAGATATTATTGAAAAAATCGATATAGGTGGAATTTCGTTAATTCGTGCGGCTGCTAAAAACTTTGCAGATGTTACCTGTGTAGCTTCAGTTGATGATTATGCTGAATTCTTAGAAATCATTTCTAAAAACAACGGAAGCATTTCATTAGAAGACAGAAAACGTTTTGCTACAAAAGCCTTCAACGTATCATCGCACTACGATTCTGCTATCTTCAACTACTTCAACCAAAACAATGAAGAAGTAGTTTTAAAAATTAGCGAAACTAACGGTAAAGCTTTACGTTACGGAGAAAACCCACACCAAAAAGGATCGTTCTTCGGAGATTTCGACGCGATGTTTACCAAACTTAACGGAAAAGAATTAAGCTACAACAACCTATTAGATGTTGATGCTGCCGTTAACTTAATTAACGAATTTAAAGGTGAAGCACCTACATTCGCTATCTTAAAACACAACAATGCTTGTGGTTTTGCTCAAAGCGAAACGATTCACCAGGCTTACGTTGATGCTTTAGCCGGAGATCCTGTTTCTGCCTTTGGTGGAGTTTTAATCAGCAACACGGCTATTGATAAAGCAACTGCTGAAGAAATCAACAGTTTATTCTGTGAAGTAATTATCGCCCCAGCTTACGAAGACGAAGCTGTAGAAATCTTAAAAAGCAAAAAGAACAGAATTATCCTTGTTTTAAATGATGTAGAATTACCTCAAACAAACGTTAGAAGTTGTTTAAACGGAATTCTTGTTCAAGACAGAAACAATGTAACAGATACTATTGAAGGTTTAACTTACGTGACTAACAACAAGCCTTCTCAAGCCGAGTTAGAAGATTTAATCTTTGCTTCAAAAATTTGTAAGCACACAAAATCTAACACCATCATTTTAGTTAAAAACAAACAATTATGTGCTGGTGGAACTGGACAAACAAGCCGTGTTGACGCTCTAGAGCAAGCAATTCACAAAGCAAACTCATTTAACTTTGATTTAAATGGTGCGGTAATGGCAAGTGATGCATTTTTCCCATTCCCTGATTGTGTAGAGATTGCAAACAAAGCAGGTATTAAAGCGGTTATTCAACCAGGTGGTTCTATTAAAGACCAATTAAGCATCGATTACTGTAACGATAACGATGTGGCTATGGTATTTACAGGAACACGTCACTTTAAACACTAAAAACACACAAATATTAAGGTTTAAATAGTCTAAAGCTTGATAAATCTCGTATAACTACACTAAGTACGAATTTATTAAAATTTGTAGGCATTTAAACCTTAATATATTTATTAACTTTTACTACATTTACGAGAAACGTTTTAAACCTCAAAAATTATTTAATTGCCCATGGGATTTTTTGACTTCCTAACCGAAGAAATCGCAATAGATTTAGGTACTGCCAACACCTTAATTATTCACAACGACAAAGTTGTTGTTGATGCTCCTTCTATCGTTGCTCGCGATAGAGTATCAGGTAAAATTATTGCCGTCGGACAGGAAGCCAGTTTAATGCAGGGAAAAACCCATGAGAACATTAAAACCATTCGTCCGTTAAAAGACGGGGTTATTGCAGATTTCGACGCTTCAGAACAAATGATTAGTATGTTTATTAGAAACATACCGGCATTAAAAAAGAAGTTCTTCACGCCTGCTTTACGTATGGTGGTTTGTATTCCTTCAGGAATTACAGAGGTTGAGATGCGTGCCGTTAAAGAAAGTGCCGAGCGCGTAAATGGTAAAGAGGTTTACTTAATTCACGAACCAATGGCTGCGGCAATTGGTATTGGTGTAGATATTATGCAACCTAAAGGAAATATGATTGTAGATATAGGTGGTGGTACTACCGAAATCGCCGTTATTGCCTTAGGAGGTATTGTATGTGACAAATCGGTAAAAATTGCGGGAGACGTATTTACAAACGATATTGTTTACTACATGCGTACACAACACAACTTATATGTTGGTGAGCGTACTGCTGAAAAAATTAAAATTCAAATTGGTGCAGCAACCGAAGATTTAGAGTTGCCACCAGACGATATGAGCGTTCAGGGTCGTGATTTATTAACAGGAAAACCTAAACAGGTTTCTATATCACACCGTGAAATTGCTAAAGCCCTTGATAAATCTATTTTACGAATTGAAGATGCGGTTATGGAAACCTTATCGCAAACCCCGCCCGAATTAGCTGCCGATATTTACAATACTGGTATTTATCTTGCCGGTGGTGGTTCTATGCTTAGAGGTTTAGACAAACGTTTATCTTTAAAAACAGATTTACCGGTTTATATCGCAGAAGATCCTTTAAGAGCCGTAGTAAGAGGTACAGGCATTACACTTAAAAATTTACCTAAATACAAAAGTGTACTGATTAAATAGGCGTATAAAACATGCAACAGATTATTAATTTCATAATAAGAAACAAAAACTTCTTGTTGTTCTTGTTGCTGTTTGGTATTTCCTTGTTTTTTACAATTCAGTCGCATTCGTATCACAAAAGTAAGTTTATAAATTCGGCAAACTTTTTAACAGGTGGCGTTTACAATTCGGTAAGTAATATTAATGGCTATTTCAATTTAAAATCGCAAAACGAGATTTTAGCTGAAGAAAACAACTATCTAAAAAACTTACTATATAATTCAAATACCAAAGCTGATTCTGTTTTTATAGACACTTTAGACACGCAGGATATTTATAAATTTAGAACTGCTAATATTATTAGAAACAATTATTCGTCAACCGACAATATGCTTCTAATCAACAAAGGCTCTAAAGATAGTATTCATGAAGATTTTGGTGTTATTTCATCGAAAGGTATAATAGGTGTGGTTAACAAAACCAGCCGAAATTATGCTACAGTAATTTCAGTATTAAATACCACAATAAAAATTAGTGCGCAATTAAAGAAAACAAATCACTATGGCTCATTAACCTGGAATGGTAAAAATCCTGCTTTTGCACAGCTAATCGACATTCAAAAAATAGCGCCTGTTAAAAAAGGCGACACTATTGTAACAACTGGAATGTCTTCTATTTTCCCTAAAGGAATTCCTGTGGGTGTTGTTGATAATTTTAAGTTAGATGCTGCTGAAAACTTTTATGAAATTAACGTGAAGTTATTCAACGATATGACCAATATCGAACATGTTTATATTATAGAAAACACCGATAAAGAAGAAATAAACAATTTAATAAGCGGAAGAGGAAATGAATAATACCGCTTACTCAAATATTGCCCGCTTTATTGTTCTAGTACTGGTTCAGGTACTTATATGTAACCACATCAATTTCTTAGGTTATATTAATCCGTACCCATACATTTTATTCATTTTATTATTTCCGGTAAAAAACAATCGTTTATTAATTATCTTTTTAAGTTTTTTAATAGGATTAGCTATCGATTTGTTTCAGGATTCCGGAGGTATTCACGCAGCAGCAAGTGTTTTTATTGCTTACGCAAGACCATTAATTTTAAAGTTCTCCTTTGGGATGATGTACGAGCACCAAACCATTAAATTTGATAATGTGGAGTTTGGATCTAAATTCACCTATATTTCCATACTTACGCTATTGCATCAATTTGTATTGTTTTCTTTAGAAATATTTAATGCTTCAAAAGTAATTTTAGTGCTTCAGAAAACGTTATTCTCAAGTATATTTACTATTTTATTGTGCATTCTTGCAACCATTATTTTTAGCAGAAAAAAATAGATGAGACAGTTTTTGCTTTACATTATTATAGTTCTAGCAGGATTATTGTTTATTTCTAGGCTATTTTATCTCCAAATCTATAATCCGAGTAGTGATAATTTATTTGAAGACAATGCCATTAGAAAAGTTTACGATTATCCGAAGCGCGGTTTTGTTTTCGACAGAAACGGTGAACTATTAGTATCTAACCAGCCATCGTACGATGTGATGGTGATTCCTCGTGAAGTAAAACCACTGGACACTTTAGAGTTTTGTTCGTTATTGAAAATAGACAAACAACGCTTTAAAGATATTTACGACAAAGCATACCACTACTCGCCTCGCTTACCTTCAGTGTTTATTCCGCAGTTATCAAAAGCCGATTATGCTGTTTTACAGGAAAAAATGCGGAAGTTCGAAGGTTTTTATATTCAGAAACG
Source organism: Aestuariibaculum lutulentum (assembly GCF_032926325.1). NCBI lineage: Bacteria > Pseudomonadati > Bacteroidota > Flavobacteriia > Flavobacteriales > Flavobacteriaceae > Aestuariibaculum > Aestuariibaculum lutulentum. The sequence goes on along the minus strand of NZ_CP136709.1, from coordinate 1,999,640 downwards.
TTCGCTCAGACATTATCAGACTTCTATCGGTGCTAACGTTCTAGGAGATATTGGTGAGGTGAACTACGGAGATATGAAAAATGATCCGTATTATAAATCTGGAGATTTAAAAGGAAAACAAGGTATCGAAGCTTCTTACGAAAATATTCTACGCGGTGTAAAAGGGATCAAGTTCATTCAAAAAGATCGATTTAATAGAAATATTGGCCCCTATAAAGAAGGGATTTATGACACCCTTCCTGTTCAGGGAAAAGACATTACTATTACCATTGATGCCAATTTACAGGCTTACGGAGAATTATTAATGCGTAATAAACGTGGTGGAGTCATAGCCATTGAACCTTCATCTGGTGAGATTCTTGCCATGATTGCTGCCCCAACCTATAACCCCAACTTATTAGTCGGTCGAGATCGTTCTAAAAACTTCACTAAACTGTTTAACGATTCTATTGCTAAACCGCTTTTCAACAGAAGTTTACAAGGTGTTTATGAACCTGGTTCCCCTTTCAAATTGATGAATGCTTTAATAGCACTTCAGGAGGGCGTTATGACACCTAATGAAACAGTAACCTGTTCAGGAGGCTACCATTATGGTGGTCGTGTTATGAAATGCCACTGTGCCTATGGCACCAGAAACAATATGATTGGTGGCATTCAGCATTCCTGTAACGCATACTTTGCTACGGCCTATCGAAAAATATTAGATAAAAACGGAAGCGCTTCAGATGGCATTGACAAATGGAGTGCACATGCCAAGAGTTTTGGTTTAGGAAACTTTTTAAACAACGATTTGTTCGTGGGGCAAAAAGGAAGAATTCCTGATAGAGATTATTACAAATACATTTATCCGAATACCTTCTACTCTACTTATACCATATCAAACGCTATTGGTCAGGGTGAGGTGGCTACCACGCCTATTCAATTAGCCAATATGATAGCAGCTATAGCTAATCGTGGTTATTATTACACACCGCATATCATTAAGCACATTGAAGGTGAAGAAATCCCGGAAGATTTTACAACGCCTAAATACACAACCATAGATAAACAAAATTTCGAACCGGTTATTGAAGGCATGTTACAAGTATATCGCCAAGGAACTGCATCTGCCTTACAGGTAAAAGATATTGACATTTGCGGAAAAACGGGTACGGTGGAAAACTTTGCAATTATAGACAGTGTAAAAACGCAGCTTACCGACCACTCTATATTTGTGGCTTTCGCACCTAAAGAAAACCCAAAAATTGCCTTAGCTGTTTTTGTTGAAAATGGATATTGGGGAAGCCGCTTTGCTGGTCGTGTAGCAAGTTTACTTATAGAAAAACATCTAAAAGGAGAAATTACACGTACAGATTTAGAAGACTGGTTATTAAGACATACCTTAGAACATGAATATGAAAAGCCATATTCAGGAAAACCATTTGGGATAAACAGAGCAACAACATTAGAACAAGTATCGCCGGAAGAATACAAAGAACTAAAAGAAGAATTAGCCAAACTTAACAACCAAAATATTAATGGTTAGAGACACACATCGACATTTTAAATTTGACTGGATTACCATTTTTCTTTTTCTACTGTTAGCTGGCTTTGGTTGGATTAATATTATATCGGCGTCTCATGTTGGCGAAGGCATTGATTATTTTGACTTTTCGCAACCCTACGGCAAGCAGCTTATCTTTATCTTCTTAACGTTTATACTTATTGTATTGTTACTCGCCATAGACGCGAAATTTTACGAACGGTTCTCCAGTGTTATTTATATTATATCCATGCTCTCCCTTATGGGATTATTTGTATTTGGTAAAAATGTAAACGGAGCGACCTCCTGGTATGGCATTGGAGGCATGACGATTCAGCCCAGTGAGTTTGCCAAGACCGCAACGGCACTGGCTGTTGCCAAATACGTAAGTGACCTAAATACCAATATAAAAACCTTTAAAGACCAAATACAGGTTTTTATAATCATTATCATTCCTGCCCTATTAGTATTACTACAAAACGATACTGGTAGTACTATTGTTTACGGTGCGTTTTTCTTTGTTTTATATCGCGAAGGATTACCAAAATTCTATTTAAATATTGGAGTTTCCCTCATCCTAATATCCATTTTATCACTAAAATTTGGAGGATTAATAGCAACAATTGTTGCAGGCATTTTAATCTTCGGATATTATTTTTTAAATAAACGAAGATCTAATCTTTTAGCATTCGTTGCTGTTTTTTTATTATCAGCTGGTGTCGCCTTCGGAATAAAATTCTTTTACAATTCGGTATTACAACCTCACCAAAAAGACCGTATTAGTTTATGGCTTCGCTTAGAAAAAGACCCGGAAAAGTTAGAGCAAATGAAAAGAACTTTTGCATATAATTTAAACGAGTCTGAAAAAGCCATTGGTTCCGGTGGTTTTACAGGAAGAGGTTTTATGGAAGGTACTCGAACGACTGGTAAATTTGTACCTGAACAGCACACCGATTATATTTTCAGTACTGTTGGCGAAGAATGGGGATTTCTTGGAAGTTCTCTTGTTGTTATTGTATTCATTCTGTTATTGCTTAGAATTCTTCATTTAGCCGAATTACAAAAATCGCAGTTTAGCCGGGTTTACGGTTACAGTGTTGCGGCCATTATTTTTGTGCATTTCTTTATAAATATTGGGATGGTTATGGGTTTAATACCTACCATTGGTATTCCTCTTCCGTTATTTAGTTATGGTGGTTCCGGACTTTGGGCATTTACCATTTTAATCTTTATCTTTATAAAATTAGATTCGAACAGAATCAATGAATGGTAGTCTAAAACAGACTTTTATCAATCCTCATTTTATGAAAGTATATAGAATTCTTTTCTTAGGAATAGTTATGGCTATGTTCTCTTGTCACGGACCAAAAAATCTTTTTCGAAATGGATTTTCAACAGAACAAACTGCCTTAATAATGGATTCAGACTCTTTCGCTCCTATGCGTGTTTATAATATCACAAACAAAAAAGATTCTCTTTTACTCCGCTCTAAAAGTTCAAAAATAAAGGCCAATCCCGATGATGTCATTTTACAGCAGTTTGTAAAACGTTTATACGCGACTGTAAGAGACAGTATGTCTATGGGTGTGGGCATTGCTGCGCCTCAGGTTGGAATTTTAAAAAATATTATTTGGGTACAGCGCTTCGATAAAGAAAACCTTCCTTTTGAAGTATACCTAAATCCGGTTATCAAGGAGTATTCTAAAAAGAAACAGGTTTGCAAAGAAGGCTGTTTATCAATCCCTAACAGAAGCGACACTTTAAGCACGAGAGCTTTTAGTATAAAAATTGCTTACGATACTATGGACGCTAAATATAAAACGGAAACGGTTGAAGGTTTTACTTCAGTAATCTTTCAACACGAAATAGACCATTTAAATGGCATCTTGTACCTCGATCATTTATCGAAAGAAATACAAGACGCCACTAAATAATTTACTGTTTTTTGATTTCTAACTTTTCTGCAAAGTAATCACAGAAATCTTTCATGGTTGCAGTCATTTTCTCATCCTGTGTCGCTCGGTGAAACGTGTCACTCATAGCTACAAGAGTTTGATGGAAAAACACTTTCATTTCATCTACAGGCATATCTTTCGTCCATAAGTCGATACGTAACGTTTCCTGTGCATTAGAATCCCAAACCGAAAGCAACATGGCTTTAGCTTCTTCCTGAGCAATACCGCCATCTTCAGCAGTCCAAAATAATTTCTCTGGAATTCTATTCTCGTCAAGTTCTACTTGAAGTTCTATTTTTGAAGTATGATTTTTTGACATTTATTTTCTTGGTTTAAACTTTGAGTTATTAAAAATTTCTTCGGCATTTGCAGTAAGCATATCTTTTAAAGACACCTCATTATTTTTCATATATGCTCTTACAATTTGCCATCCTATATATTGTCCCAGTTGTCCTGGTGATTCTGAATCGATACCTTCCAAATAAAATTTAGAAAACGGTGCATCGGCTATAAATCGTCCTGATAATTTAGAATCGGTGCTGAACAGCATTTCACGCTCTACAAAATAACGCCAGATATAACTTTCATTGGTTTGTGCCCATTTTAATTCGTCTTCTGTATACCCTATTCGAGACGCTTCGCTTTTAAATGGCACCATAATATCCTTAAAATACATTTGTTTTCCGAAATATATCATTTCATCCAAAAAGGTTCTGTTATGAACCGGATAGATATATCTTTTGGCGTATTCTCCTGCCAGATCAACCACAATGTTTTCCTTGTTAAATCCTTCTCGCAAATACACTGGAATACTTTGATAAAACTCATGATCTGCCCCTAAATAATTATCTAAAGCCACAATATCGATGGTATCGGTAACGATAACCCGATTCCTGTAATCGACATCACTGGTAACCGTAATAATTCTTGGTACATGAAATTCCGGGAAATAATATTTTAAGTGATTGAAAAGCGATTCAATGTCCAATTCGGTCTGCGCAAAATTATTGAAGGTTTTATCGACCTCTTTAAATAATACCTTTTGTAAACTATCTGAAGCCTTATCTATCCAAAATGAATCGGTAAATTTTTCATTAAACATAAAAGGGTATGCCGTTTTTAAATCTTTTAATTTAGAAGGCGTTAACTTTGAAAACAACTGGTCGAATCGCTCAACCTTGGCATCAACATTAATTTTTGCAATTTCGCTCTCTAATTTATCTTCTTTTTGACAAGAAATAACACTTGCTAAAAAAATTAAAAACAATAATCCCTGTTTCATATAAAACTTAAACGCTATAAATTTTTATTAATTGGCCGATTCGTTTATTTTTGTTTACAAAGGTACTATTCTTAGAATTAAATTCATTTAATATGCAAACAGAAAAAGTTGTAGATTATATAGTTAATTGGCTAAAAGATTACGCTACAAAAGCAGGCGTAAAAGGATTTGTAATTGGTATATCTGGCGGAATCGATTCTGCCGTAACCTCAACACTTTGTGCCAAAACAGGTTTACCTCTTTTATGTTTAGAAATGCCTATTCACCAGGCACCTAATCAAGTGAGTCGGGCTTTAAACCATATTGAATGGTTACAAGCCAATTTTAAAGATGTTACTATGACACAGGTAAACTTAACACCAGTGTTCGATAGTTTAATTGCTTCTTTACCATCTGTAGAAAGCGAAGAAGAACGGTTTATGTCGTTAGCCAATACCAGAGCCAGACTTAGAATGACTTCCCTTTATTACTTTGCTGCATTAGACAGACTTTTAGTTGCAGGAACTGGTAATAAAGTTGAAGATTTTGGTGTTGGGTTCTATACAAAATATGGTGATGGCGGTGTAGATTTAAGCCCTATTGCCGATTTATACAAAACACAGGTTTACGAAATCGCTAAATTCTTAGGCGTTAATCAGGAAATTATTGATGCAGCACCTACAGACGGATTGTGGGGAGACGATCGTACAGACGAAGACCAAATAGGCGCTTCGTACCCGGAATTGGAATGGGCTATGGAAAGAGATGCCGAAGGTAAGACTGCCGAAGACTTCACTGGACGTGAGCAAGAAGTGTTTAAAATCTACAAACGACTTAATACAGCTAACAAACATAAGATGATTCCTATACCTGTTTGCGAAATTCCAAACAATTTGCTTTAATTATTGCAAATCACATAATAATTACCTACTTTTGTATTAAGCTTATTCTCTCAATTATAATAACCTCTCTAACTAATTATAATAAAGCTTTAAAATTATGGTAAAAGTATTAATAGCAGACAATCACCCTATTACCAGGAAAGGGCTTGAGGTTCTATTTTCTGCATCTTCAAACATTAAAATTGTAGGAAGTGTTGACAACGGCGAAGCCGCAATGGAATTCATCAAAAATAATCCTGTAGACATCCTTTTAACAGAAGCAGATCTTCCAAAATTAAACGGGTTAACCATTTTGCGTTATCTTAAAAAAGATTATCCAGACGTAAAAACCATTATTTTTAGTGGTGAACCAGAAGAAGTATATGCGATTAACGCCATTAAAGCCGGCGCTAATGGGTATTTACATAAATCTGTAAACGTTATCACCATTAACGAGGCTATCTTAAAAGTAGCTGAAGGTGGTATTTATTTAAGTAATGAGTTAACACAACAGTTAGCATTTGGAAGCCGAGCAAACAAATCTGGAACTTTCTATAAAAAACTTTCTACTAGAGAAGCCGAAGTTTTAAAACTTCTTACAATCGGTAAAAAGAATAAAGAAATTTCTAAGGAGCTTGATATTAACGAAAAAACCGTTAGTACTTATAAAGCACGTTTAATGCGTAAATTAAAAGTGACTAACTTGGTAGATTTAGTTAATCAAGCCAAACTTAAAGAATCGTTATAGAACACGATTAAGTTTTCTAGACAGTAACATTTTCAAACCAGAATAGTCTTTAACTTCTTCAAGTACATTTCTATTTACATCGGCTTTATTAGCCAATGTTTCTTGTTGAAATTCCTTGACTTTTTGGTCTATTAAAAAACAACGGAGGTTAAGTATAGTTTCACTAACTAATTGTGCAACGCTGTGCTGTTTTTCTTTAGGAAAGATATCCATGCGTTGCCAATTATCTAGTGTATAGCGTTCGTCTTCCATCAAGATATTGGAAATCTCATAACCCATATCGGGGTCTACCGAATTGATAAAACTCTTCAATTCAAAATTCTCATTCTGATTTAAAGCTTCAATAAGGGTATAATAAATGGTTTTAAACTGCGGATTCCCAAACTGCATTTCATCATCCTGTAAGTCTAAATAAATTTTCTCAAATACTTTAGCAGTATGAATAACGGGTTCCAGCTCCAATTCGCCTTTATCATTTTCCTTTAAAACCAAATCTTCAAACTCTTCAGACTTATTTCCGTAAAGCAATAAGATTTCAATAATTTTGCGCTCCAACAAATACTGAACATCAACCTTTTTAACCGTTGCAGGTTGTTGCTGATTTTTAATAACGTCGAAAGCTTTGTAATCGCCTCTACCCGACTTTTTATCATCGCCTGCATCCTTATTTGTAATTTGAGCCAAAGTACTAAAAAGAACATCTTCACTTATATCCATAATTCGGGCACACTCCTGGATATAAATTTCCTTTTTTATCTGATCCGGAATTTTTGATATACTATTAACTATATCTCTAACCGTTTCAGCCTTTTTTATTGGGTCGTTTTTAGATTCTTCAAAAAGTATGGAGGCTTTAAACTGAATAAAATCTTTGGAATTTTCGTTTAAATATTCAGTTAACTCCTCTAAAGTATTTTGCCTGGCAAAACTATCTGGGTCTTCACCTTCCGGAAACGAACACACTTTAACATTCATGCCCTGCTCCAAAATTAAATCGATACCACGAAGCGATGCACGCATACCCGCTGCATCACCATCAAAAAGCACAGTAATGTTTTTAGTAAGACGATTAATTAAACGAATCTGCTCTGATGTTAATGCCGTTCCAGATGATGACACCACGTTGGTGACCCCGGTTTGGACAAACTGAATCACATCGGTATAACCTTCAACTAAATAACAATTATCTTCTTTGGCAATGCTTTGTTTGGCATCATAAATTCCGTAAAGCACATTACTTTTATGGTAAATATCACTTTCCGGTGAATTCAGGTATTTCGCAGCCTTTTTATCATTAATCAGAATTCGCCCCCCAAAACCAAGCACGCGACCACTCATACTTTTAATAGGGAACATAACCCGCCCTTTAAAACGGTCGAAACGCTTTTCGTCCTTTACAATGGTTAATCCAGTTTTTTCAAGATAATCTAAATTGTATCCTTGCTTTAAGGCTTCATCGGTAAAGGCCTGCCATTCATCAAGCGAATATCCTAAATCGAATCGTTTTATAGTCTCTTCGGTAAATCCACGTTCTTTAAAATAGCTCAAACCAATAGACTTACCCTGATCGGTTTTATGAAGTATTTTTTGAAAATAAGAACTTGCAAATTCACTTACCAAGTACAGACTCTCGCGTTCATTGGCCTTCTCCTTTTGCTCGTTACTTACTTCAGTTTCTTCAATTTCAATATTGTATTTTTTTGCCAAATACTTTATGGCCTCTGGATAAGTAAAGTGCTCGTGCTCCATTAAAAACGACACCACTGTACCTCCTTTTCCAGTGGAGAAATCTTTCCAGATTTGTTTTACCGGTGATACCATAAAACTTGGGGAACGCTCATCGCTAAACGGACTTAAGCCTTTAAAGTTGCTACCTGCTTTTTTAAGCTGAACAAAATCGCCGATAACCTCCTCGACACGGGCGGTTTCAAAAACTAAATCTATAGAAGCAGGAGAAATCAAATGGTTTGGTTTTTAATTTTAAAAGATTGCTTTGTAACGCTTTTTACTGATTGCAAAAATATACTTAAACTCCAAAATACTAAAAATTCAAACAAAATTAATTCTCTTTTAATCGAAATGAAGATTATCTTGTTGTTGTAACATTTTAATTACAAGTTCGTCAACAAATTAAACACCCTTAAAACATAGAAAATGAACCTTCGAAAACTATCTATTATTACAGGTTTAAGCTACTTTATAATCTTCTTTGCTGCCATATTTGCAAATTTTTTCGCCATTGAAGCCTTAATGAAAAATCCCTTAGAAACCATTCAACAAAATCATCTCTTGGTTAGATTTGGAATATTAGCCTTTTTAGTCACTGTTGTTTTTGATGTTGTGGTGGCTTGGGCCCTTTACTTACTTTATAAATCCAATTATTTATCTTCATTAAGTACCCTTTTTAGAATGATGCATGCCGCTATAATGGGCGTTGCGATTTTTGCTTTACCTTTAACTTTTAAAGTTTCTACGAGCAACGACATTTTAAATCATGTACATACATTTAATACAATATGGCTCATTGGACTTTTCTTTTTTGGAATTCATTTAATTCTTTTAGGAAGAATAATTAACACGCCAAAATTTATCACATTATTTGTAATACTTGCCGGAGTCATGTATATGATTGATACATGTGCTCATTTTTTGCTTCCAGATTATGATGCGTACAGCTCAATATTCTTGGCTTTAGTTGCCATACCAAGCATAATTGGTGAGATGTCTCTAGCAATATGGCTTCTGCTTAAAGGATTTAAAAATAACGCATAAAAAAAGCGACACTTAACGGTGTCGCTTTTTTTTTCTAATCAACATCGAATCTAAGTCCGACAGATATATTGTTTTGTCTGATATCCTGACTTTTAAATAGTGGTGACAAATCGTATTTTACATATAAAGCTACATCGTCGATAGCCAAATATCCACTTAATCCGTAAACCAGATTACTAGTATTAAAACTACGTTTTTGTTTTTCTTTAGAACGATCTCCATCGGCCGTATATTTCAACTTCTGACGTGTTCCTACATTGAAACCGCCATAACCACCAAGACCTATTTTAAACTGATTTTTGGTTGAATACCTAAAATAATTTTCGCGTTCTATTTTTTTTGAAGGCCCGAACTCAAAATGCACCGGAAATACTAAATTAGAAACCGATAATTTGGCCTTTTTAAGTTCATGAGGAAAAAGCTCCAGAGACGTTTGATCTCCATCCTGAACAAAATATTGATTATCGTTGGCTTTTAATCCATTAATTTGAAGTGACCATCCGTATTTTAATCTCATAAAATTAGACTCTTTAAACACTCTGGTTTTCCATGCCCAACCCATTTCAAAGAAACGAGAACCACCAAATTTATAAGGTGAATCATCCAATTTCTCGCCTTCAATTATGGCATTATTAAACCCGAAAGCTAGAACAAAATCACTTGTTGTACGTCTATCGTATTTTCTTGGCTTGTCATTTTTTTTATCGCCAACAAACACAATACTTTCACTTGTTTCGTCTCCCTTTCCAATTCTTATTATAATATTTTCATTGTTATCTTCAATATCATAATCGGTTTCATTACGTTTAAGTAATTCTATTTTATTATCTATTATAGCTACTCGATTTTCAATATTCAAAGCACGTTTTTTAGCTGCTTCTTTCTTTAAAATATCGGCTTCCAGATTGGTTAATTCACCTTTTTCAAGTCTTACATTTATAGCCTCCACTTCTTGTTTCAGCATCTCGCGTTCCTGACTTTGAATGGTTTCCTTCTCTTTTAATAAAAGTTCAATTTTCTCCTTATTATTAACATTTTGAATGGTGTCTTGCGCATTGATGAATTGCACACTTAAACACAGTGCCGTGAGCACTAAAATTTTAGTAATTGTTTGCATAACTGTTCGTTTTTTGTCCCGAAACGGGTTTTGATTAATATGATTTGATTGAATGATGATTTACTGATTACGTTGTGCTACGGCTGTTTTTACAGTTCCAAAACTGGTTTTTATAGCATCGAAGACCTTACTTCTAAACGACTGGTCTAATTCGGTTTCTACATCTTGAAGCAACAAATCGGCATCGACAACGCCCGTAGACTGGTCTAAAATTCTTTGTTTATTAATGCTTCGCTGCGCATCTAGAAGCAAAGCTTCAATTTCGTTATCTGTCACTTCTATATTCCGTGTCATTAAATCGCTAACCTTAGCTATAACTTCTTCAACCTTTTGGTCTTCAAAACTTAATTCCTTTTTAAGTTGATTATTGGCATTTTGTAATTCTTCAGACGTATCTGATTGCTCCTGAGCTATTACAATTCGCTGCTCTTGTTTAGAAATAATGTCATGTTGTTTTTTAAGTATTGATTCTTCAATAACTTTATTCGTAGTATTTTCTTCAACCTTTGAAGTATCCTTAACATTTTGAGAAACAACTTCCATAGGAATTGTCTCTTCAACAACTTTAGGATTATTAACAATAACAGGTACAGTTTCTTCAGTTTTTGTAAATACAGTTACCAAAAACAAAACACCAATAAAACTCGCCGCAATACCTAACCATAAATACCTTTTGTTGCTCGACTTATTTTCATTAGCATCTAATCGTTTTGAAAGTGTATTCCACGCATCGGCCGAAGGTTTCATAGTTCTTCCTTCAAGCTTTTCCTTTATCTGTTTTTCAAAATTATTTCGTGCCATAGCTTGTTGTGTTTCTGTTCGTAATTTTATCCTGTAAAAGCTTTCTCGCTTTGAATAACTGAGATTTTGAAGTGTTTTCAGCAATATCAAGTAAACTCGCAATCTCCTGATGCTTGTAGCCTTGAATGGCATACATAATAAATACTATTTTATAACCTTCAGGTAATTCGTCGATAAGTTGCTGTATCTCTTCTACTTCAATTTCGGTTTCTATATTATTGGTAAATTCATTTTTAATATCGACTTCTTCAACCGGAAATTCCACATGTTTTTGTTGCCTTAAGTAACTTATGGATTCCCGAACCATAATTCTTCTTATCCAACCTTCAAAACTACCTTCACCTCTAAAACTCTTCAAATTTGTAAACACCTTAAAAAAACCATTCATCATAACTTCTTCGGCATGATACACATCTTTTAAATAGTATCGACACACGCTTAACATTTTAGGCGCATGCATTTCGAATAACATGTGCTGCGCCTCGCGATTATTTTTTACCGCTCGCTTAATAAGTGCCGATTCGTTTTTATGAAGTTGTATAACTTTCAATAAGGTGTTCATTTGGTCTTCTATTTAAATAGACGAGAATTTTTAAGTAATGGTTGCCTGAGCTTTTATTTTTTTTGAAAAATTAATCAAACTACTACATACCAACAATTTAATTTACAACTAACATTAATTTAAACTCTCTTTATTAAGATTTTTAATAAATCTCTTATTGCAGACTACTAAAACACAATAAAATTAACTTCAATTCAAGAGTAAATTAGACCGTAACCGATTGATAAGTATATAATTTTATAAGAAACAAATTATGAAGCAAGTATATTTTTAGAAATATTTTTAACAAAAATGAATAAACGTTAATTTTAATTTACATATAACCTTAAATCTCTATCTATTCTTCAATTTTTAAGTATATTTAAGAACATACTTATTAATATATGAACAATAACAATCTTTTTTCTTCCTATGATAAGTTACCCAACACTTGGGATGAAATGTACAATGACGATGTGGAGTTTAGAACTCAGTATGAACAATTTATTGAATATTTAAAAAACACTTCACCCGAAAAACTATCGACCAAAGAAGAACTTGCCAAGCAGTTATTTATGAGTCAAGGCGTCACCTTTACCGTATACAATAACAATGAAGGTATTGAAAAAATATTCCCTTTCGATATTGTTCCCAGAATAATCACAGCTGATGAATGGGACAAAATAGAACGAGGCATTAAACAACGACTTAAAGCTTTAAACCTCTTTATTAAGGATATTTATCATGAACAGTTCATTATTAAGGACGGTATTATACCTAGTGAATTAATATTTTCCTGTCCTTATTATTTAAGAGAAATGAAAGGCGTTAATGTGCCTCACGATATCTATGTACATATTTCGGGAGTCGATTTAATTCGTAATGAAGATGGCGAGTTTTACGTTCTTGAAGACAATTTAAGAACCCCTTCCGGCGTAAGTTATATGTTAGAAAACAGAGAAATATCGAAACGTTTATTTCCTGGCGTATTACCCAAAAACGGCGTTCGATCGGTATCAAATTACCCCAATTATTTATATCGAAAACTAAAAGAACTTTCTTCTATTGCTAATCCCAATGTGGTGTTATTAACACCCGGAATATATAACTCTGCTTATTACGAGCACACCACTTTGGCTAGACTTATGGGTATTGAACTTGTTGAAGGTAGCGACCTAGTCGTTAAAGATCATTTTGTTTACATGAAAACAACTAATGGTCTAAAACAAGTTGATGTGATTTACAGACGTGTTGATGATGATTATCTAGACCCTTTAGAATTTAAAGCCGAAAGTGTTTTAGGTGTTGCCGGAATTATGGCTGCCTACCGAAAAGGCAATGTTATAATTGTAAATGCACCAGGAACTGGAATTGCTGACGATAAAGCCATTTACATTTATGTTCCGGACATGATTAGATATTACTTAGGGGAAGAACCAATTTTAAAAAATATTAAGACCTATCAGCTTAGTAAACCAGAGGAACTTGAATATGTCACCGAGCACATTCGAGAAATGGTTATTAAAAAAACAGACGGTAGTGGCGGTTACGGCATGCTTATGGGACACGAAGCAAGCGAAGAAGAAATCAAAGATTATTTAGATACCGTTAAAAAGAAACCTGATGGCTTTATTGCACAACCCATTTTAAAACTATCTACAGCGCCCTGCTTTATAGATGGAAAACTATCCCCTCGCTGTATAGACTTGCGACCATTTGCCCTAACAGGTGCTGACGGCATTGATATTTGTCCAGGTGGTTTAACAAGAGTTGCCCTTAAAAAAGGATCCTTAGTTGTTAATAGCTCACAAGGCGGAGGCAGTAAAGACACATGGGTTTTAAAATAATTTAAAAAGAAAGAACGAATATATGTTAAGTAGAGTAGCAAATAACCTTATCTGGATGAACAGATATATGGCGCGTGGTAATGGCATTTTAGCTTTATTGAAAGTAAATTTTTATGCCAATCAAGATTCACCTGAACTTTTTTCCTGGACTCCTGTCATTAAAAATTTCGCTTCATCTGAAACGGAATTTTATACCGAAGATCCCATAGAATGTATTGATTATATGATTTTTGATGTTAGCAATGACAACTCTATTGTTAATATCGTTACCAGAGCCAGAGAAAATGCAAGAAGCGTTCAGGAACATATTTCAAGAGAATCCTGGTTATGCATAAACAACTACTACTTATTCGTAACAAATAATAATCTTAGGCAACGCCTTAAAGAAGAAGACCCTATCCGTCTATTAGAAGAATTATTGGGGCATCATTTAATGTTTTATGGTACCAACGACATTATGCAAGAACGTGGTCCTGCTTATTATTTTATGAATGTTGGGCGCTATTTAGAACGCGTTATTTTAATTTCAGATTTCACTACATTAAAACTTGAAGAAATTCGGCATGCAACAGACGACTTAGAAAAGGGATTATATTGGAGAAACCTACTATTAGTTGTTGGTGGTTATCAAAAATATTTGAAAACCTATAAATCTTCATTTAATGAAGACCAAATCGTAGATCTTATTTTCAGAGATAAACTCTTTCCGCGATCGGTTTATTATTGCATTAATAAATTAAACAGACACATTACGGAGCTTATTGATGCCGGAGAACTTGGCAACAATAATTTACAATTTCTGTTAGGTAAATTAGAAAGCAGTATTAAATACACCACCATTGAAAATATAAATGAACAGGGACTCCTTAATTTCGTAGAAGGCATTAAACAAGACATTCGAGACATCTCTGAAGACATCAATTCTGTTTACTACATCCCAATTAATTAAGTATTACTATGGCAAATTATTTCATAAAACATCTTACTAAATACAGTTATGACTCACCAGTTATTGATGCCGCAAACCAATTGCGTTTGCATCCAATTAATGACGATTTTCAACAAGTCAATTCCCACTATTTGGTAATTACAAACAATGCCCATGTGCAAACCTATACCGATTATTACAAAAATATGGTTGGTTCTTTTATGATTACTGATGCCATTACCGAATTATACATTGAATCTAATATTGAAGTAACCACATTCCCAAAAATATTACCAGAAGACACTGTAGATGTAGAAACCCAATGGATGGAGTTAACAAAAATAAAATACGACGATCCGTTTGTTGATTTTCTAATTCACAAACCATTTGTTGGCTCAAACGAATTAATTCAATTAATTGAAGAAAAAGGCATAAAGCAAAAAACAGTTTATCAGGCGCTTCAGGCACTTTGCACCTATGTTTATAGCCAAATAAAATACACTAAAGGGGTTACCAAAGTAGATTCTTCTATAGATGAAGTTTGGGAAATAAAAGCCGGAGTATGTCAGGATTTCACGAATATCATGCTTCAAGCCGTTAGAATGTGTGGTATTCCTGCACGATATGTTAGCGGTTATATTTGTCCTAATAGCGATATTACCCGTGGTGAAGGTGCTACCCATGCTTGGATAGAAGCATACATTCCTTTTTATGGCTGGCTTGGTTTCGACCCAACAAATAACATCATAGCAAACGATTGCCATGTTCGTCTTGCTGTTGGACGAGATTATAACGACTGTGCCCCGGTTAAAGGCGTTTATAAAGGTAACGCCAATGCCGATTTATTTGTAAAAGTAAACGTAAGTACAGCTAAAAACGATGAAGATATAACTTTACCAGAAACGCCAATGTCCTCCATTAATAATAACAGTTACAAAAGACACATAGAACGTATTCAACAACAGCAGCAACAACAGCAACAGGATTTACAACAACAACAACAAAGACAGCAGCAGCAATAACAAAAATTACTTTTTCCTATCAATCACGTAAGTCACCATAAGCTCTAAAGAATTTTTATAATCGGAGTCTGGATAGGTATTGAGTATTTCCTGAGCCTCAATTTGAAATTGCTTCATTTTACTTATGGCGTATTCTAACCCTCCGTTAGCCTTTACAAAAGCAATAACTTCTTTAACGCGCTTTTTATCCTTGTTATGATTTTTTATAGAATTAATCAGCCACTTTTTATCCTTTTTATCGGCATTGTTAAGCACATAAATTAAAGGCAATGTCATTTTCTGCTCTTTAATATCGATGCCGGTAGGCTTACCAATTTGGTCTTCGCTATAATCAAATAAATCATCTTTTATTTGAAATGCCATACCTATAAGTTCACCAAACTTACGCATCTTTTCAACATGCTCTGATTCTGGCTTTACCGAAGCTGCTCCCAAACTGCAACACGCAGCAATAAGCGTTGCCGTTTTTTGACGGATGATTTCGTAGTACACATCCTCGGTGATATCTAACTTACGAGCTTTTTCAATTTGAAGCAACTCCCCTTCGCTCATTTCACGAACGGCAACCGATATAATTTTAAGTAAATCGAAATCATTGTTATCGATACTTAACAACAATCCTTTCGACAATAGATAATCACCAATAAGAACAGCGATTTTATTTTTCCAAAGGGCATTAACTGAAAAGAAACCACGACGTCGGTTACTATCATCAACCACGTCGTCGTGTACTAAAGTTGCGGTATGAATTAACTCTATTACTGAAGCTCCTCGATAGGTACGTTCAATAGCCTCACCATTAGAGACCATTTTAGCAACCAGAAACACAAACATTGGTCGCATTTGCTTTCCTTTTCGGTTGACTATGTATGTGGTAATTCGGTTTAACAAAGCCACCTTGCTCGACATTGAAAGAAGGAACTTTTGCTCGAAAAGATCCATTTCAAAGGCGATGGGTTGTTTTATTTGCTCTACTATTTTCAAATGCTTTAGCTAAGGAGATTCAAATATAAGTTTTAGCAGCTAAATTTCTAACTTTTATTTGCTAATTGTCCGCAAGCCGCATCAATATCTTTACCACGACTTCGTCGTACATTAACCACGATGCCATTTTTCTCTAAGGAAGAAATATAATTTTCTAAAGCCTGATTAGAAGCTTGCTGAAACTCGCCATCATCGATTGGATTATATTCTATAATATTAACCTTACACGGCACGTATTTACAGAACTTCACAAAAGCATCAATATCGTTTTGAGTATCATTAATACCATCCCAAACCACATATTCGTAAGTAATTCTGCGCTTGGTTTTTGCATACCAGTATTCTAAGGCTTCACGTAAATCGGTAAGCGGAAAAGTTTCATTAAACGGCATAATCTTGGTTCGCACCTCATCTACTGCCGAATGTAATGACACGGCAAGATTAAATTTAACCTCATCATCAGCCATTTTTTTAATCATTTTAGGCACACCTGAAGTTGATAAGGTAATACGTTTTGGAGACATCCCTAAACCTTCATCAGAGGTTATTTTATCAATGGCTTTAATAACATTATTGTAATTCATAAGTGGTTCGCCCATTCCCATAAATACAATATTACTTAACGGTCTGTCGTGATATAAACGGCTTTCATTATCGATAGCCACCACCTGATCGTAGATTTCATCAGGGTTTAAGTTACGCATACGTTTTAAACGTGCTGTCGCACAAAAACGACAATCCAAACTACACCCAACCTGACTAGATACACATGCTGTTGTTCGTGTTGGTGTTGGAATTAACACCGACTCAACCACTAAACCATCATGTAAACGCACCGCATTTTTAACCGTACCATCACTACTACGTTGCATGGTATCGACTTTAATATTGTTAATCACAAAATTATCTTCAAGCATTTGGCGGGTTTCCTTCGAAATATTAGTCATATCGTCGAAAGAATAGGCGGCCTTTTGCCATAACCATTCATAAACCTGGTTACCACGAAATGCCTTATCGCCTTGCTTTTCGAAAAATGCTCTTAACTGCTCTTTGGTTAGTGCACGTATGTCTTTTTTTGTTGTTGCCATAGATGATGCAAAAGTAATGATTTTGGGGTTAAGATTAGACTTAATTAGAAAGGTTAGATTTTTAGACTAACGACGGATGACCAGTGATGGACGAAAGCAAAGTGAAATTGGAAGCTTGAGACTGGAATTTAACTAACAGTAACTTTCAATTTCTATCTTTTTGCGTTAGGGATTGAAGCAAGATACCGTGTAGCGCGGAAAGCGCGACCCGCAGGGTAACGCCCTAATTTAAAGAAAGAAAAAAGCCTTGTAAAAACAAGGCTTTAAATTTTTTATAAGATTAACATGGCATCACCGTAACTGTAGAACTTGTAGCCTTCTTTTACAGCTTCGTCATATGCTTTTTTCATGAAATCATGACCAGCAAACGCAGAAATCATCATTAATAATGTTGATTTTGGTGTATGGAAGTTAGTAATCATACAGTTTGCGATACTGAAATCGTAAGGAGGGAAAATGAATTTATTAGTCCAACCTTCGTACTCGTTTAATTCTCCATTTGAAGATACCGAACTCTCAATAGCACGCATAACGGTTGTACCAACAGCACATACACGTTTTTTACTACGAATACCTTTGTTAACCGTTTCTACAGCTTTTTCATCAATTTTAAGCTCTTCGCTATCCATTTTGTGCTTCGATAAATCTTCTACCTCAACTGGGTTAAAAGTACCTAAACCAACATGTAAAGTGACCTCAGCAAAGTTTACACCTTTAATTTCTAAACGCTTTAACAAGTGCTTAGAGAAGTGAAGACCTGCAGTTGGTGCTGCAACAGCTCCTTCGTTCTTAGCATAAATAGTCTGGTAACGCTCTTCGTCTTCCGGCTCTACTTGTCTTTTTATGTATTTAGGAAGTGGTGTTTCTCCTAATTCGTTTAATTTTCTACGGAATTCTGCATAAGAACCATCGTATAAGAAACGTAAAGTACGACCTCTAGATGTTGTGTTATCGATAACCTCTGCTACTAAAGTATCGTCGTCTCCAAAATATAATTTGTTTCCAATTCTAATTTTACGAGCCGGATCTACAAGAACATCCCAAAGACGTTGTTCGTCATTCAGCTCTCTTAATAAGAATACTTCAATTCTTGCTCCGGTTTTTTCTTTATTTCCGTAAAGACGGGCAGGAAATACTTTGGTATTGTTCAGGATTAAAACATCATCTTCATCAAAATAATCAACAATATCCTTAAACATTTTGTGCTCAATAGTTTGCTTTTTTCTGTCTAAAACCATTAAACGCGCCTCATCTCTGTTTTCCGCCGGATATTCCGCTAATAATTCATCTGGTAAGTTAAAACCAAAGTTTGATAATTTCATCTGTTTACTTTTATTGTTTTTTAATTTACTTCAATACGTCGAAGGCTGCAAATATACAATCTGCAGATAGGCCTTGTCAAGTAAATATGTGATTATTATTTAGTTATTTTAAAACCAATGGATTCTAAGTCGTCCCAGAATGTAGGATATGACTTTGAAACCACCATAGCATCTTCAATAATAACCGAGGTTTTAAGGGCGATTGGAGCAAAAGCCATAGCCATTCTGTGATCGTGATACGTAGCGATTGCCACACCTCTGTTAATGGTAGTAGCTTCAGCTAAATGAAGGGATTCGTTAGTAATTTCTACTACCCCTCCTAACTTTTCAATTTCAGTTTTTAGAGCAACCAAACGATCGGTTTCTTTAATTTTAAGGGTATGCAACCCTGTTAAATCGCATTTTATTCCCAAAGCAAAACAGGTTACTGCTATAGTTTGAGCGATATCAGGAGCATTGGTTAAATCGTATGAAAACGCCAAAACCTCCTTGTCTGTTTTTGTTAATGTAACCGAGTTATTTTTGAAAGCCGTTTCAACTCCGAAATGTTTATAAATTTCCACTAAAGCCGAATCGCCTTGAAGTGAATTTTCTTTATATGATGATAAGGTAATTTCTGTTCCTACTGCACTTAAGGCTGCCAAACTAAAATAATACGATGCCGAAGACCAATCCGACTCCACCACCAAGGTTTTCTGTTCTAAGTCCTTTGGCGCTGGTTTAACCACAATAGTGTTCCCTTCAAAAGAATTTTCAACCCCTATTTCTGTTAACAAACTTAGGGTCATATTAATGTAAGGCACTGAAGTAATTTTTCCTTCCAACGTTAACTCCAATCCGTTTTCTAAACGCGAGGCAATTAACAATAAAGCAGAAATGTACTGACTACTTACATTAGCCTGTAACGACACTTTATTTTTAGTTAGCTTTTTGCCCTTTATTTTAATTGGCGGGTATCCAGCATTTTCCACATATTCTATGTCTGCACCAAGTTCCTGAAGCGCCTCTACCAAAATTTGAATTGGGCGTTCCTTCATACGTTGCGAACCCGTAAGGGTTACTTCTCTTCCTTCCTGAACCGCAAAAAAGGCAGTTAAAAATCGCATGGCAGTACCTGCATGATGAATATCTACAACCTCTGAAGACGAACTTAATGCTTTGGTCATTAAATTACTATCGTCGGAATTCGAGATATTTTCAAGATTAAACTGCGGATATAAGGCCTTTAAAAGCAATAATCTGTTTGATTCACTTTTCGAACCTGTAATTTGAATAGACGATTGCTTTGCTATTTCAGATTTTTGAAGAGTAATTTGCATAAATAGTTGGTTTGTTTTTAACAAAGCCGCTAATTTACTTTAATTTTTCGTTATTATGGTGCCTATCGTGGTCACGTTTTCCCTTCTTATCCATTCTTTTATCGAAAGCTGCCTGCAAATCGACTCCTGTCTGGTTAGCTAAACACAAAACAACAAATAATACATCGGCCAGTTCTTCACCTAAATCTTTATCCTTATCGCTTTCTTTTTCGCTTTGTTCACCATAACGACGAGCTATTATACGAGCAACTTCTCCAACTTCTTCGGTTAGTTGCGCCATATTGGTTAACTCGTTAAAATAACGAACCCCGTGATTTTTAATCCACTCGTCTACTTCCTGTTGTGCGTTTTGAATATTCATTTATACTTTAATTAAAACGATTTGCTCTGATTGTTTTTCAATGAGTTTGCTAAAATACGCTTTTAATTGCTCATAATATGCAGGAACAATAATGGATTGGTTAATGTCTGTATCGAAAGTAATATGTACCGTTTTACCATCCGGACTTGCTTTAACGATATATTTAAATGCTCCCAAATTATCTGGCAACAGCATCTGAACTGATTCCGGTGTGCTTTCAACTTTATAATTCTCTGGCACTTTAACCACAAATTTGTACTTATTACTCTTTGGATAACTAAAATCTACAGGGAATTCTCTTTTCTCCAGCTTAAATGGATTTTCAGTAGTCTTCAAGAAGAACAGTGGAGAAAAATAAATCTTATTATTAATTACATCTGCCTGACTTTCTAATGAAAACTTGAAGGATTCAATAACTGGCTTAGATATATCTTTTTCATTCTGAACATTAAACTCTGAAATTTCTATATTTCCAAATTTACTTTCAAGCTTCTCTAAATATTTATCTTGTCCTTCTTCAAAAAAATCATCTCGGTAATTCATGGCAAAATAATTACTTCTTAAAAATCGCACATTACCCTCAAGATCTCCTGATTCATTTAAACTTGCTAACAAAGACACCTGATTTACCGACTTTTCTTTAGGATATAAATTTACCGTGCTTGATGTCTTGTTTTCTCTTACAATTCTGCCTTCCCAATTTAAAGCTCTCACGGGCAATACATTTGGCAACCCATGGCTTGTAGTTGCATCTAGAAGCACTATTCCGTCTGGTGA
Source organism: Aestuariibaculum lutulentum (assembly GCF_032926325.1). Classification (NCBI taxonomy): domain Bacteria; kingdom Pseudomonadati; phylum Bacteroidota; class Flavobacteriia; order Flavobacteriales; family Flavobacteriaceae; genus Aestuariibaculum; species Aestuariibaculum lutulentum. Next base: position 1,978,394 of record NZ_CP136709.1, on the reverse strand, counting down.
CTCTATAGCAGCAATAACATAATTATAGCCATCTAAGGTTGGAAATAAAGGAATACCGTTATCACGGGTACTGACTAAGACCGGGTTAGCCGTTAGTCCGGCATAACGGAGCATCGATGTTAACATAAGATTGATATCAGCTACATTTCCTTCCTTTCTTAAATAAGCTTTTTTAACGCCTTCCTGAGCATACTTACTGGTATAACCATTCCATTTAATCGACGATTTTACATAGTTAAAAATTTTAGCCGCTTTTGCCAAGGGTTGAGATTCACCTGCTATTAAAGCCTCTATATCTTCCTTATAATAAGAATTCCTGTTTAACTCATCGCCAAAACCAGGGCTATCATAAATGGTTTTCACCACATCTTCCCATGTTGTTGCATAATATTTAATTGGAGTCAAAGGCCAATTAACAAACGATAACTCATAACTTATAGACGATCTATAATTATTGATATTGTTTACGTAAGGTTCATCTTTTAAAGCTGGTACATTTGTTAAATTAAAACTATTACAATCTCTCAAACAATCAAAAGTTCTATCAGACTTACGTGATGTTTCAGGAATAACAGGTAAATAGCCTTTAGACATCGTTTTAAAATTAAAGTATTCAGGAGAATCAAACCGAGCTTCTACAATTTTTACAGGAATAGCATGTTGAAAGTAAAAATCATCTACCATCCAGAAAAAAGGTGAAACAACGGTATATTTATACTCAATAATACTACCTTCCTTTATATTAGGCATTGTGAAGGTTACCTGATTTAAATATTTATGTTTTTCGGTTTCAAAAACACCATCTTTATCAAGTTTCACTTCTTCTGCCTTGCCCCCTTCCAAATTATAAGTATAAGCCTTTAATCCTTGAAATTCTTCCTCCTTATTATTTCCTACACGAAGATTAATAACTTTTGTAGCATAATTAAATCCTTCCTTATTATATATTTTTATGCGCTCCTGAACCTCAGTTTTCATATAAAATTCACCTAGTTGTTCTTCATATTCTATGTGTGACCATCTATACTTATATAAATAAGTCGCATTAGCAGAAGAATCCAACGGATTCATTTTTTCCTCTAATTCTTCGGTTGATATTTTTCCAAATTTGACTTCTTGAGAAAATGCCTTTATTGAAAGACAAATACAAAGTAAAAAGGTTGTTAATTTCATATGGTTTAGTTTTTAGTAGTATTCTTAACAAGGGCTATTTTTGCATTATCAGATTTAGAAATATCTATTCTGAAATTTCGAAAATCATCATAATCTTCTTTAGGAAATACACCGTCATTTATAACGAGTTTACGTTTATAAATAACATTTTCATCTTCGAGTATAAACTCTGCCCTATAACTCCCGAACTTATTTTCGATTTCGATTTTTTCTGGCAGTGATTCAACTTTATAATTTTCAGGTAAGGTTATTTTCACCTCATCTTCATCTATAAAGCCTCGTTTAACTTTAATTGGATATTTTCTGTCTTTATATTTATCAGGGATATTAATATTTCTATTTAAGGCATTAACTGTTAACAACATGATATTACCAGCCTTTTTAGTGTAATTCGGCACATAAAAACCAATATGCTCTGCAAATGAAACATCAGATTTGTTATTATCTATTTCAATCTTATCAATAGATATGGTGTTTAGATAATCCCATCGATCCTTATAATACACATCTAAATCACGAGCACTTTGTGACTCCAACCTATACTTATCATCATACTGAATTCCTTTTGATATAATATTTACATCAACATTAATTGATCCTTCTGGATTGATTGTATAGTTTCCTTTTAAATACTGGGTGTTTTCTTCCGTTTTATACTTTTTGGTATGTTTTATTTCACCTCCTTCAGGTGTAACAACCAATACATCTCTATCATCGGTAAAATCACCTATAAACCCAAATGGCACATCTTGACTTGTGCATTCTAACCATACAGGTTCTTCATTAGTTGGGATTGATAAAATAACATGATTTCCTTGCATTAAAGCAAAATCTTGCTCCATGCTTCTTTGAGAATTACCGGCATAAATAACACAATAATTAGACTTAACTCCAACGGCTTTTAGTAATGCCATTGTATAATTAGTCAATCCTTTACAATCCCCATAACCTAATTCATCTACTTTAGATGCTTTAAAAGGTTTCCAGCCACCAATCCCTACCTGAACACTTATATATCTAACTTTATTTTGAACGTATTCATATATTTTTTTGGCCTTTTCTATATCAGACGTGTCATCTTTTACAAGATTTCGAACATAGTCAACTGTACTTTGAGGTAAATCTAAAGTGTCAAATAGCAAATCATTATACATCCATTTTCCAAAACCATTCCAGTCTTCTACTTCTGCCTGAACGCCTTCTAAACTAAACTGCTTAGAGGCTATTAAAACTCGAGGCGCAATTTCCAACAGATTAGGACAATAATCTTCAGGTTTATAAGCTTCGAGATTTTTGACAAAATAACTTATTAATCCTAATTCTTCTTTCTTTTCTAAATCCAGGCCCTCTAAATACTTTTCCTTTTTTCTAATCTGAATATCTTCAGGGTAAGTTATACTATAATTACTTTCTTCTACACTAACATAACGCTCATTGATTGGCATAAATGAAGGAATAAAGGCTGTATTACCTGTAGATATTTCACAAATAAATTCAACCGTATAAGGATAAGCTGAAGGTGTATAATCTAAATATTTTACTCTGGAATCGGAATACAAGGTAGCACCATCTACAGCACTGACATCCTTAAAATTTTTCTCTTTTATTTTCTTAATTACCGCTCCAAACTTGTTAAATATAGTCGCTTCCAGATTCTTAATCTTCACATTATTATCATAATGCACATAAGCATTAAGATTGTCATCTCCACTTTTATTTAGAATTGTAATAATTCGTCTTTCTGAAACCAGCATTTCATCGATTTTCAGCAAATCAATACGGGTTTCATCTAAACGAACAACGGCATTAGCCCCATCACTCAGCACTTCAGGGATATTAGAACTTGTGAATACCTTGTCTTGTGAAAAAAGGATGAAAGAGATAAAAAAGAATGATAACTGTAAATAGTTTTTAAACGCCATAAACCTTAGTTTATAATTTCTCAATTAATTATTTATTATTAATCCTCTGTTAAGAGGATAGTTTAAGAATTAATTAGGTTGAGAGAATTAGCTAAGGCTAGGGTTAATTATAATTCTTACTTTCAAAAATAAAAAAAGTATGCAAAAATCCTAATCCAATTCATACAAACGAATTATAAATTCACGAGAACTTGTATATCATCCTCAGTAAAATCAAGGAATTAAAACGAAAAAAAATTAAGAAAAGATTATTCTTTATTCTTTGAATCTATAATAATGGTTACCGGTCCGTCGTTAAGAAGTTCGACTTTCATATCGGCACCAAATTCTCCGGTTTGTATTTTTTTACCTAAATCGGTTTCTATTTGTTTCACAAAGGCTTCGTAAAGCGGAATCGCTATATCGGGTTTTGCCGCCTTTATATAACTCGGTCGATTTCCTTTTTTTGTAGCAGCATGAAGTGTAAACTGACTTACTACAATAACATCGCCATTAACATCAATTAATGATTTATTCATCACCTGATTGTCGTCTTCAAAGATGCGAAGGTTTACTATTTTATTAGACAACCAATTAATATCTTCCTGATTATCTTCATTAACAATACCTAATAAAACCAAAACACCATTTGAAATCGACGCTACTTTTTCTCCTTCTATTGTTACACTTGCTTTAGTAACACGCTGAATAACTACCTTCATATTTTATTCTTTTTCCCAGTTATCAGTTCGGTAGTGTTCCTCGTCTCCTTCAATAATTTGCAAGTAACTACGGTAACGGGAAAAGGCTATTTCATCGTTATCTAAAGCTTCCTTTACGGCACATTTTGGCTCCTTAATATGTAAACAGTTATTAAACTTACAGTCTTGTTTTAAAGCAAAGATCTCCGGAAAATAATCACCTACTTCTTCCTTTTCCATATCAACTACTCCGAAACCTTTAATTCCTGGTGTATCGATAATTTGTCCTCCAAAACTTAAATCGAACATTTCAGCAAACGTAGTGGTATGCTGCCCCTGACTGTGGAGTGCTGATATTTCTTTAGTTTTTATATTCAATCCCGGCTCAATAGCATTTACCAAAGTTGATTTCCCAACTCCCGAATGTCCTGAAAACATGCTTATTTTATCTTGCATTAAGGCTTTTACCTTATCTACATTTTTTCCAGACTTTGCCGAAACGCCAATGCATTCGTAACCTATTTTTCGGTATACATGAGCCAAATATCTAACTTCATCTAAAGTTTCTTCGTCGTAAGCATCAATTTTATTGAAAAGCAAAACCGTTTTAACTGAATAGGCTTCGGCGGTTACTAAAAACCGATCGATAAAACTAGTTAAGGTTGGCGGATTATTAATGGTAATCATCAAAAATACCTGATCGATATTTGATGCGATAATATGAGTTTGCTTCGACAGGTTCACTGACTTACGAACAATATAGTTTTTACGATCGTGAATTTTATGAATAACCCCCGATACCTGATTGTTTTTTGTCTCCAGTTCGAAATCTACATAATCGCCCACAGCAATCGGGTTTGTACTTTTAATTCCCTTAATACGGAATTTACCTTTTATACGGCAATCGTAAGTTTCACCTAATTGTGTTTTAACGGTGTACCAGCTTCCTGTAGATTTATAAACGAGTCCTGTCATATCGGCTTCAAAAGTACTCTAAAAAAATTATTTTCTCAGTAAGAATATATTTATATTTAACCGTTTAACACCAATACACCTAACTATTATGAAACGTATTTTATTTGTCTTTCTTTTAGGAGTTCTATTTTTTAATGAGGCTCAAGCTCAAATTGAATATAAAGTTATTACCTCGGTAGAATCGATTGTTCCCAATGGACTAGGGCGTTCTCGATTAATTTCTTCTGTTGAAGAAAAAAACTATAAAGATTTTACAACTGAACAAACCGAAGATGATAATACCAGAAACAAATCGGACCGAGGGGATATTCGCGTGAAAGATTTTGAAGAAACCAAACTTTTAAACTTTTACAACATAGGAGGCATTCGTTTTCAAAATATTGCAGCTAACGATGCCGTTTTAAGTTCCAAAATAAACACTATGGTTCAAGAAGGCTGGGAACTGGCTTTTGTTACTAGTGCCGTTGAAAGTGATAGTGGCAAAGACGATGGACAAGGTATTTTTATAACGCGCTACATTTTTAAAAGAAATAAATAAATCTATTATATTTAAGGAGTTAACTAATAATTTGTTCCTTTTAAAATTAAATTAACAACCTATGAAAAAGCACTTTTTAAAGTTTACTTGCATCACCTTACTATTAATATCAGCGATGTCATGCTCTAGTGTAGACGTATTAAATTCCTGGAAAGGCGACAATATCAATTCTGTTAAAGAGAAAAACATATTAGTTATTGCTCGTACAGACAACACAACAGCTCGAATAACCTTCGAGAATAGCATTGTTGAAGAACTGGAAAAACGAGGCATTAAAGCTACCCCAAGTTTTAATAAGTCTCCTGAATTTAATCCTGATAAAAAGATTACTCAGGAAGATGAAAAGAAAATTAAATCCATTATCGAAGCTAATGGTTATGAAGGAGTCATTTTAACCATTGTTAAAGACACTCAAGAATTAACTAAAACCGTAACCGATGGTGGTTACTATGCGGGGAGTACCTACTATGGCTATTACCCAAGATATTATCATGGGTTTTATGGGTATTACTACCATCCCATGGCATACTCGACTTTAGGGAATTATGTTCCGGAAACCTCAACCACATACACTTCTAAAAACTACATTTTAGAAACGGTAATTTATAATTTAGATGAACCAGAAGACAAACAACTCATTGGTGTTGTCACTTCAAAAATTGAAGATCCATCAGATCTTTCATCAGCTTCTAAGCAATACGTAAAAGCCATTGTAAAAAGTTTTAATAAGTAGCCTCTATTTATTTAATATAAAAAAGGCTCGCCATTGGCGAGCCTTTTTTATATGCTACTTTCTACATATTAAGTTTCTCTAAATGAATTTGCAATGTTTTCTCCTTCTTATTAAATTCCATTAACATTACATTTCCCAGTTTAGCCGGCAACACTCTAAACTGAATCTTCCCTCTTGATTTACTTAAATAAATTTTATCTTCAAAAAATTTACCGTCATTATAAATAATTGTTTTAAACGCTAATTTATTTTCTTCTCCTTTTAATCGCTCATAGTCAATAAAATTGGCATAAAATCTATCTCTATCTGTATCTATCTGTACAAATTCATAATCAAAAGCCCCTGATGCCTTTAACAAATGAGCATTTAGTTGTGGACTTCCAAAATCAGTTAAACTTGGAGCACGCGATTTACCTTTTTCAAACACCTTTATATCCTTCAAACTAAAATCACTTCCAAACTCAAAAATTACAGCATCAGTGATAGTTAATTGGGTCATAGTTGTTGCCCCATAAGGATTTACTGTCATTCCAAGTACACCTGATAAACTTACCGTTTTTCTGTATTTCTCCCCAATACAATAATAATTTCCTTTCTTTGTTCTTACAATATCATGAAAGTAAACATAAGTATTTGTTCGCTTTTTACCATCAGAATCCGGAGGCATCATTTCATCTATTTTTTCTTCCCAACTCACCTTAAAATCTGATATATCTTCTCCATTTAACTCTAGAATTTGAGCAAACAAACCTTTACTATCATCTTTTATAATATTCTCCCCTTTATCAAAATACTCACCTAATAAAACAACCTTTTTATTCTGTGTTAAAAAAGCATTGGTTACTAATCTTGGATTATTTTCTCTGTCATATTCTTTTTCAAAGAGTAATTTTCCTGTATGGATATCTAAGACAATTACTTTTAAATCTACACTTTGAGCCGTAGCTGACTTTTTAGCACTTTGCAAAGCTACCACTACCTCTTCGTTTGCTTCGATGGGATTTATAGACATTAATTCATTAACATCTTCAGCTGAATTAAATCCCCAAGAATTTCCTCCATCTGTAGGTATATATTTTAAGCTATAGCCCATTTTCTTATTTTCTTTCATACTATTAAAAAGAAACCCCTTATCATCAACTGGAAACAACAAATTAAACGCACCAGTTCTTTCCATATTTGTAATACTTTTTATTTCTTTTTTACTTATTGGAATTATGATATCTTCAGCCTGATTTCCTTTCTTATCAAAAGTCACCAACTTATACTGTTCTTCCTTTTTATTCACCATGGCAAACATTAATGCATGGTTATTAAATTTGCTATCGGCCAAATAAGTATTCTTTTGGTCTACGTAAGACTTTGTTCCAATCTCATTTAAATTATTATCTAACATTTTAATAGCATACTCTCTCTCATCTTTTGATAATTTATCCACTTCATAATAAAAATAGTATCCATCCACATCTTTATTCTTATCGATAAAGGCTCCTGAATTTTTAATTTCAAATAAAGCAATTTCGTTTAGTGTTTTCTCTTGTGCATTACCCAACACACAAATAAAACTCAAGGCGATTAAAGGAATTATTTTTTTCATCTATTAAGTATTTTAAAAAATTCACAAATTGATTCAAAATCTTTACTACCGGATATTTGACTTCTATTCTCATTACAAAAAGCAAAACCTATTTGTTCTATTTCTTGAAGTTCTAAATTATGCAGTAAAAGCCTAATGGCATTTAATTGCTTTTCGGCAGAAAATTTATCCTTGAAAGGCACATACTTTCCTAATACATGATTTTTTTTCGCTTCATATAGCTTTTTAATAGCCTCTGCCATTTTATAATTATAGTAATCGGATGTTATTTTTTTATTTTTCCTTTTTTCAATTAACTGATAAATACTCATATCAAGAAAGTTTAAATCCAAGGTAAACTGAATACTTTGATATTGTGCTATTTCCTTTAAATCTTGAAAAGTTGGATTTGTATAAATTAATTTAGCATCACTGTTATCTACATCAAATTCTTTAATTAATTTGTTTATTCTAAATTCAATTTCTGGATGTGTTTTTAAAGTATCTGAAACCAAAGCAAATTCGTCGATAGGCTTTTCAACATCAAAAATAGAGGTGTTTTCTTTTAGCCAATACGATTGAAACTTATAGGTTTTAAAATTAAACACACTATCTACATCAACATTATGATGCAGAATCATATCATCAATTTTCCTTAATCTTTCTAATGATGAAATTGCATGAGTTGGTTGATATCTTGTTTTTGAATACAAAACAAAACCCAATGAATCAGCTTGAGCTTCCACCTCTTTTGAATAATCTAAAAAATCAATATTAAGTTCATCAATAACAGAAAGTGCAGACCTTACTTGTCCATACTTTTCTCTCTTAATCCTTTTTACTCTCTCTTTGGTTTCCTTTGAATTAACTGAATCCATTCGATTATTAATACTTTTTAACGAATGGTCTAACAATTTATGAGCTATCTCATGACATAGTGTAAAAGCTAATTCATCTTCCGATTCTAACACTGTAATTAAGCCTAAATTAATCTCAAACATACCATCGCCATAACAAGCGGCATTAGGCATAATAGAATTCTTTATAAAAAAATAATAGTTACTAAAATCTATTTGAGAATTAGAAACATAAATCTCTTTTAAAATTTCATCTATTCCCTTTTTTAATTCCGGGTTAAAATAATAAGTACTATCTTTTATTACCTCTAAAACAAATTCATTTCTATCCTTAAATATTTTTTTAATTTTCGAAGCGTACTCCCCGTCAATATTTTGAATTTGAATTGTGTTAATTTTCTTTAAATAAATTTCTAAAGAATCGATATTTCCAGGAATATAATGATTAGATTGACCTTGTACGACAAGAACTCTAAATACTAGAAAACAGATAAAAAAAGTTCTTAACACCATAAATATATATTTTCAGTAGAGAAAACAGAAAACACTGTCATCCTACCAAATATAATTTTTTACGCTTAATTCACCTACTACTTTTATAAATTAAAAAGGCTCGCAAATTGCGAGCCTTTTTTGTTTTATCCGTTAAGGATTTTTTCCTGGTGATTAATAGATTCCTGGTGAATCGCTTTAAACATTTTAAGAACAAACTCTTCACTTAATCCATGAGCTTCTCCTTCCAATACCATTTTCCCTAAAATTTCATTCCAACGCTTAGATTGTAACACGGCAACATTCTTTTGTTTTTTAAGTGCTCCAATGCCATCTGCTGTTTTCATACGCTTTCCAAGTAATTCGATAATTTGATTATCAATTACATCAATTTGTGCTCTTAAATTATCAAGAGATTTATTGTATTCTGCTTCAGAATCGCTCTCTTTTCTAATTTTTAAATCTTTCATAATCTGCACTAAGGTTTTTGGTGTTACCTGTTGTGCTGCATCACTCCACGCATTTTCCGGATCGTAATGTGTTTCAATCATTAATCCATCGAAATTTAAATCTAATGCCGATTGAGATACATCAAAAATCATATCACGTTTTCCTGTAATGTGAGACGGATCGTTAATTAATGGAATATCCGGATATTTGTTTTGGAAATCGATAGCCAATTGCCATTCCGGGTTGTTTCTGTACTTTGTTTTTTCGTAAGTCGAGAATCCTCGGTGAATAGCTCCAATATTTTTAACCCCTGCATTGTAAATACGTTCGATTCCTCCTAACCATAAAGCTAAATCCGGATTTACTGGATTTTTAACTAATACCGGTTTATCTGTTCCTTCTAAAGCATCGGCTATTTCCTGCATAATGAATGGACTAACTGTAGAACGAGCACCAATCCATAGTAAATCGATATCGTGCTCTAAAGCTAATTTTACATGGGCAGCGTTAGCAACTTCGGTACATACTTTCATACCGGTTTCTTCTTTCACTTTTTGCAACCATTTTAAACCTAAAGCTCCTACTCCTTCAAACATACCTGGACGTGTTCTTGGTTTCCAAATACCTGCTCTAAAATAACTCACATCAGTATCTTTTAGCTCATGAGCTATTTTTAATACTTGCTCTTCTGTTTCAGCACTACATGGTCCTGCGATTACTAACGGATGACTTAATTGTAAGTCATCTAACCAGGTTCTCATTTCTTTTTTGTTTTCCATTTTTGTTTAATTTACCTAAAATCTACTAGATGTGATGGCTCACACGGGTTCAATTTACTTTACTAATATTATTCTTAATTCGTCTTAGTTAATTAATACCGTTAAGTATTTCTTTTATATGATTGGTTTGTTTCATTTCGTTAAAAATAGCCTCAAAATCATCATCTTTCATAAGGTCTTTAAAATGTGTGAGGTTATTTATGTATTCTTCTAATGTTTCAATAACATTGTCTTTATTTTGCTTAAAAATAGGTGTCCACATTTCTGGTGAACTTTTTGCCAGACGTACCGTTGAAGCGAATCCACTGCCTGCCATATCGAAAATATCGCGTTCATTTTTTTCCTTTTCAATAACCGTTTTTCCTAACATGAATGAACTAATGTGCGACAAATGCGATACGTAAGCAATGTGTTTATCGTGGGCTTCAGGATTCATATAGCGAATACGCATCCCGATATCTGTAAACAATTTTAAGGCTTTCTCCTGAAGTTTGAAGGTTGTTTTTTCAACTTCACAAACAATATTTGTTTTACCAACAAAAAGCCCTTCTATAGCTGCACTTGGCCCCGAATATTCGGTACCTGCAATAGGATGCATCGCTAAAAAATTGCGGCGCTTTGGATGGTTTTCAACAACTTTACAGATATCTAATTTCGTCGAGCCTACATCAACTACAAGACCTGTGTCTGAAATGTTATCAAGTACCGTTGGTAATATTTTTACCGTTGCATCTACAGGTATAGATACGATAACCAAATCGGCTTGATTTAAATCTTCAAGCGTTGCTTTTTTATCTATGAGTTTTAAGGATAAGGCTTCATCTAAAGTATTATCATTTCTACCAATACCGTGAATAACCGCATTTGGATTATTCTTTTTAATATCGATAGCCAGACTACCTCCAATTAAACCTACACCTATTACGAATATACTGTTCATCTTTTATTTAAATCTTGCAATGGCTTCTTCTAAATCTTCTGTCGATCCACATAAAGAAAACCTGATGTATCCTTCGCCTTTTGTTCCGAAAATGGTTCCCGGTGTTATAAACAAATGATTTTCTTTTAACACTTTATCAATAAATGGCTCTGCCTCTATACCTTCAGGTAATTTCGCCCAAACAAATAATCCCACCGCATTTTTATCGTAAGTACATTTTAATGCATCGGCTAATTGCCAAACCAAATCGCGTCGTTTTTTATACACACTATTAAGTGTACTAAACCACATATTTGAACAGTTTAAAGCCTCAATAGCTCCTTTTTGAATGCCGTAAAACATACCTGAATCCATGTTACTTTTAACTTTAAGCACATTACTGATGTGTTTACCATCACCAACAACCATTCCTACACGCCACCCGGCCATATTAAACGTTTTACTTAAAGAATTCAATTCCAGGCAAACCTCTTTAGCTCCTTCAACACTTAAAATACTTTTTGGATCGTCGTTTAAGATGAAGGTATACGGATTATCGTTAACAATTAAAATATTGTGTTTTTTACCGAAAGCTACCAAATCTTTATAAACCGAAGCACTTGGCACGGCTCCCGTTGGCATATGTGGATAATTAACCCACATAATTTTTACTTTACTTAAATCTTGCTTCTCTAAAGCTTCAAAATCAGGTTGCCAGTTATTGGCTGCATCCAACTCATAAAAAACAGGTTCTGCACCTACTAATTTGGTTACCGACTGGTACGTTGGGTATCCTGGGTTTGGAATTAACGCCGCATCTCCTTCATTTAAATAAGCCATAGAGATATGCATGATGCCCTCCTTACTTCCCATTAACGGTAATACTTCGGTTAACGGACTTAAGCTTACTGAAAAATGATTTTTATAAAAACCACAAATAGCTTCTCTTAATTCAGGTAATCCCTGATAACTCTGATACTTGTGTGCAACAGGACTTGAAAATCCTTCAACCAATGCTTCAATTACCTTTTGCGGTGGTTGTAAATCCGGACTTCCAATACCTAAATTAATTATTGGTTTTCCACTTGCAATAAGTGCGCTAACTTCTCTTAATTTTTTTGAGAAGTAGTATTCTTCTACCGTTTGCAGTCTGTTAGCTACTTCAATCATACTTTTCCTTTTTTATATTCCCCAAGCACTTTAAAATTATGTGCCATAATATCCATCAGAGACTTTGCCTTTTTAAAATCTTCATAAGTGTCAAATGTAACATCTACGAAGAAAGCATATTTCCATGGTGTTTCAACAATTGGCAAGGATTGAATTTTTGTTAAATTCAACTTACAATCGCTCATTACATTTAATATTGCTGCCAGACTTCCGCGTTTATGATCGGCTTCAAACTTTACCGAAGCTTTACTAATGTTAGCTTCATCAACTTCCGAATTATTTCGTTTTACAATTACGAAACGTGTTTCATTATGTTGAATGGTTTGAATACTTTTCGCCAAGATATCTAACTCAAACAATTCAGCTGCCATAACGCTAGCAATAGCTGCAACACCTTTTAACTGGTGCTTTTGAATACGTTGCGCAACCTCAGCAGTATCCTTATCTTCAACCAATTTAATATGCGGATGTAGTTTAAAAAACTCCTTACACTGCAATAAGGCCATAGGATGCGAATACACTTCTTTAATTTCCTTGATATTCTGCCCCGGCAAAGCCAGTAAATTGTGCTGAATATCTAAATAATGTTCTCCTACAATGTGTAACCCATATTTATCGATTAACGCATAGTTAGGTATAATAGAACCCGCTATAGAATTTTCTAAAGCCATAATTGCGGCATCGCATTCTCTTGTAATTAGAGAATCTACTACCTGATCGAATGTTAAACATTCAATCACTTCAACTGGTTTTTCAAAAAATTGTTGTGACACAATATGATGAAAAGAACCAAGCACACCTTGTATTGCAACTGTATTTATCATGTATAAAAAAAGTCCCGATTTTCACCGAGACTTATATTTAAATTTATTTTATAAATTATACATACTATGCCTCGTTCCTTTTACTAAAAAAGAAATAAAACCAAAAGTTAATGTATGTATAATATCCTGTTGTTCTCATAATTACATTGCTAATGTAAATAATATTTTAAAATATCAAAATACTAAAAAACCTTTTTTTGAGATATAAATAAAAGTTTTAAAGAATTTACAGGAAATCTCACTTTATGTTAGATAATCATTATTTTTGAACAAATATTTTCTTAATATGTCTATAGAGGTTTCGGGTATTACAAAGCTTTACGGCAACCAAAAAGCGTTAAACAACATATCGTTTAAAATAGAAAAACCAGAAGTAGTTGGTTTCCTGGGGCCTAATGGCGCGGGTAAATCGACCATGATGAAAATATTAACGACTTACTTAAACCCTACCGAGGGATTAGCCAAAGTAAACGGATTTGACGTAAACCTGAACAAACAAGACGTACAGCAAAGTGTTGGATATTTGCCAGAACACAACCCACTATACTTAGATTTATATATTAAAGAGTATTTAGCTTTTAATGCCAATATATACAAAGTAGGTAAACAACGTATTAATGAAGTTATAGAGCTTACAGGCTTAACTCCTGAAGCGCATAAAAAAATCGGACAACTATCTAAAGGGTATCGTCAGCGCGTTGGTCTGGCTAATGCTCTTTTACATGATCCGGATGTTTTAATTTTAGATGAACCTACTACAGGACTTGACCCAAACCAGTTAATTGATATTAGAAACCTGATTAAAACTATTGGTAAAACAAAAACAATTTTCCTTTCTACTCATATTATGCAGGAAGTTGAAGCTATGTGCGACCGGGTCATTATTATTAATAAAGGTGAAATTGTTGCCAATAAAAAATTGAAAGATCTTCGCGACGAAAAACAACAAGTGGTGATAGTCGAGTTCGATTACCGTGTTGAAGATGCTTTTCTACTAAAACTTCCAAAAGTTGAACAGGTTGTTAACACCCACGATTTTGTTTACGAAATTACATTTGCCACATCCCAGGATATGCGCTCTCATGTTTTTGACTTTGCTCACGACAACCAATTAAAGATTTTACAACTCAATCAAAAAAATAGCAGCCTGGAAAATTTATTTATAGACCTTACAAAGTAAACCTTAGAATTTGATTTTTAGTTAAAAAATCATAAATTACTGATGTTTATTAACACATTACTTAAAAGCATGACAAATGTCATTTGTGTTAATATTATTGGTTTTAATTTTGCATAAGCTTTCAATAATGACAAGCTACAACTCGATTTTATAAACAAAATACATATACCATGAGTAAAGGAATTTATGTTGCAACCATAGAACCTAATAGTGGAAAATCTGTAGTGGTTTTAGGCTTAATGCGTATGCTTTTAGGTAAAACTGCAAAAGTGGGATACTTCCGTCCTATTATTGATAATCCAAAATCTGATGAAACAGATATCCATATCCATACCGTACTTTCTCATTTCGAGATTGACATCAATTATAAAAATGCCTATGCCTTTACTCGTAATGAGGTTTTAGATCTATATAACCAAGGTAAGTCTGGAGATGTTATCGATCAAATTATTACCAAATACAAATATTTAGAAGAACGTTTCGATTATATATTAGTTGAAGGCACCGACTTTTCAAGTGAAAACTCAACTTTAGAGTTGGACCTTAACATGCTAATCTCTAAAAACCTGAGTTTACCAGTAATTATAGTTTCACAAGGGGATAACAAAAGTGTAAAGGAAATTATAGATAATGTGCAATTAGCTCACGACACTTTTAAACAAGAAGTCGATGTACTTTCTATTATTGCCAATAAAGTAAACCCTATTGATGTAGAACCTTTAAAAGAATTACTGCAATCGCGTATACCACAAAATACCGATATAACAGTAATTCCTAGAATAGCAAGTTTAGCAAGCCCAACCGTAAAAGAAATTGTAAAACTTCTTGATGGAACAGTGCTTTTTGGAAAAGACCATTTAAACAACCTGATTGAAAATTACAGTGTGGGAGCTATGCAATTGCGTAACTATTTAACACATTTAAAAGATAACGCTCTGGTAATTACTCCTGGAGATCGCGCCGATATTATTTTAGGAGCTTTACAAGCGAACATTTCTAAAAATTACCCAAAAATTTCGGGTATTGTTTTAACAGGTGGTTTAATTCCTGAAGATCCTATTTTACAACTAATCGAAGGACTTTCGAGTATTGTGCCAATTATCAGCTTAAAAGAAGGCACCTATTATGCTACAAACCGCATTGGCAAAACAAAATCTAAAATCTACGCTGAAAACACTGAAAAAATTAATTCAGCAATTTCGGTTTTTGAAAAATATACCAATACAGATCATCTGGCAGATAAATTAATCACTTTCGAATCTGAAATATTCACGCCAAGAATGTTTCAGTACAACTTATTACAACGCGCTTTAAAAAACAAAAAACACATCGTTCTACCTGAAGGTTACGACGAACGTGTATTACGTGCAACCGCAAAATTAATTGCTGCGCAAGTTGTCGACATCACCTTAATTGGTGACAAAGACAAAATTAAAGAACGTGTTGAAAAATTAGACATTCCATTAAATATTGAAGATGTTAACATAGTATCTCCAACAACGTCACCATATTACGACGATTATGTTAATACCTTCTACGAATTAAGAAAACATAAAAATGTAAATCTTGAAATGGCTCGAGATGCTATGACAGATGTATCTTACTTTGGAACCATGATGATTTACAAAGGACATGCCGACGGTATGGTTTCTGGTGCGGTACATACCACACAACACACCTTACGTCCTGCCCTACAATTTATTAAAACAAAACCTGGGGTAAACATTGTATCTTCAATATTCTTTATGTGTTTAGAAGATCGTGTTTCTGTATTTGGTGATTGCGCCATTAACCCGAACCCAAATGCGGCAGAACTTGCTGAAATAGCAATCCAATCGGCCGAAAGTGCTAAAAACTTTGGTATCGAACCTAAAGTAGCTATGTTATCGTACTCATCTGGTGCTTCAGGAAAAGGTGCCGATGTAGATAAAGTACGTGAAGCTGCCGAAATTGTAAAACAAAAAGATCCACAATTAAAAATTGAAGGTCCAATTCAATATGATGCTGCCGTAGACATGAAAATTGGTAAAAGCAAATTACCAGAATCTGAAGTTGCCGGACAAGCAAGCGTATTAATATTCCCAGATTTAAACACCGGAAACAACACCTATAAAGCCGTTCAACGAGAGACTGGTGCTCTTGCTATTGGCCCAATGTTACAAGGACTTAACAAACCTGTAAACGATTTAAGTAGAGGCTGTACAGTAGAAGATATATACAGTACAGTTATAATAACCGCAATTCAAGCTCAAGAAGAATAATAACATGCAAGTATTAGTTTTAAACTCGGGAAGTTCATCCCTTAAATTTCAATTATTTTCCATGCCGGAAGAAACCATTATCTGTTCAGGAGTTGTTGAACGTATTGGTTTTAATGATGCCATTTTTAAATATGACAATAAGAAAAAAGCGATTGAAATTGAAACTTCAATCTTAAATCATCGAAGTGCTTTAAAACTTGTATCTCAACATTTATTAAGTAAAGAGGTTGGCGTTATTAAATCTCCAGACGACATTGCCATAGTTGGACATCGCGTGGTACATGGAGGCAAATCGTTTAGTGACACAACCGAAATCACTAAAGTGGTTAAAGATAAAATTAAAGACCTGATTGCTTTAGCACCGCTTCATAACCCTGCCAATTTAGAAGGCATCGAAGTTGCTGAAGATATTTTCCCTAATGCAAAACAGGTAGCTGTTTTCGATACGGCGTTTCATCAAACCATTCCGGAAAAGGCCTATAAATTTGCTATTCCAAACGAATTGTTAACAGAACATCGCATTCGCTTATACGGTTTCCATGGTACCAGTCATAAATACGTTTCGGAAAAAGCCATTGAATATTTGGGTAAAAAAGAATCTAAAATCATTACTATTCACTTAGGAAATGGCTGTAGTATGACGGCTATCAAGAATGGCGAAAGCATAGACCACTCCCTTGGTTTCTCTCCTATCTCAGGGTTAATTATGGGAACAAGATCGGGAGATATTGATGCCTCAGTAATTTTTCATTTAAAAGATAAATTAGGCTACGATTTAAAGCAAATCAACACCCTTTTAAATAAGCAAAGTGGTATGCTTGGGTTAACTGGTTACAGTGATTTAAGAGATATTGAAACCATGGCAGAAAAAGGCAATAAAGATTGTCAGTTAGCTTTAGAGATGAATGCTTACCGTATTAAAAAATATATAGGTGCTTATGCAGCTGTTTTAAATGGATTAGATGCTATTGTATTTACTGCCGGAATCGGCGAGAACTCACAAACTATTCGTCAATTGGTTTGTCAGGATATGGATTTCTTTGGTCTGGATTTAGATAAAACCAAAAATAGTGTCAGATCTAAAGACATTAGAGAAATAAATACAGAGGATTCTAAAACAAAAATTTTAGTGATTCCTACTAATGAAGAATTAGAAATTGCTAAGCAGGCGGTTGAATTATTTGAAAATTAATCGGCCTTTATATTCTTCAACAACATCAATAATATCTGGTTTGGTTACGGCAATAACGTCTCCAACACCAGATATTTTTCCTTTTATAGATTGCTGCGGATTCACAATCATATCATTAGAACTACGATTCCAAATCGTTACATTCTGAGCAATAAGATTCTCCCCTTCAAAACGCGAAGTTCCAGAGGCAAACGTAAGATCTAAATTATTGGTTCCTCCAGAAATATAACAATTCGACGCATTGTTAAATACTGCACGTAATGTATTATTATTAACTTGAAGTTTAAAATTAGCACTGGTAAAGCTATCGGGCGCATTAAAACTTTCAGATAACAATGTTAAACTCGGATAAGTCAACATACCATCGGAACTAATATCATATTGCGTTGAACTTCTAATTTCAGTAATATTTGGAGATGTTACTAAAACCTTTGTAACCCCATAATCTCGAACATAGTTACAGGTGTTATTATCAGTTAAAATTAGTTGTCCATTATCTACAACAGCTTCAACATCATTTATTAAATTTTCACCGGTTTCAACAAGTACCTTTTGCTCTGTTCCTTGTTTTACAATTAACTCGATGTCGCGATTTACCAATATTTTTGTAAATGCTTCAACCGTAAATTCCTGCTGAACAATAACCCCTGTTTTTTGAAAACAATCGCCAGCATTTTCACTGTCACAAGCGAAAAAGAAAACTAAGCTTAAAATGTAAATTAAATTCTTCATAATCTATAATCTTACCCCAATTCCAAATTCAACAGCCTCTGCTTTAGCCCCGTGTGATTTTAAGGTCATGGCACCAAAAAATTTGTTTCCAAAATAACGTTTTAAACCAATACGCATATACGTTCTCCCCTCAAAATCGAACGGATAATACACATAATAACCAAATTGAGTGACTAACGATATGCGGTTAACAAATAATTCGTGACCTGCAAAAATCCCTACACGTTTATAATCTTCGTCACCGGAAACATTCTCTTCAGGATAAGACACACTTTGATAATATATCAATTCATCCAAAAACTTCGAAAAAAACACGTCGGTTCCTAATTGGATCGCACTTTTCACATTAATACGTTTATCGGCATAAGCTGAAGCGATATAAAACGGAAACTGCCCAGAACCAACCACGTCACTTTCATTAATTCCGGTTCTAAATGCAAGATTATATTTTACAGGTTCGGTAAATTTTTCCTTGACACCTTGAAGAGTAGTTGAATATTCGGGCTCTTCTTCATCAATATTATAAGTGACACCAACATTTAATGCCATGGAATTGGTACTTAAGTTTGGAGCCTTTACATTCGCATTCGAATAATGAATTAAAGACAAACCCGCTTGCACACCAAAACGCCCGAAAATGCGTTCCTTTTTATAGTTAAGCATCGCGAACGTACTACTTAATATATGCGATCCGAAAGCAATATTTCGGTAATTATCCACCTTATCGTAAGGACGATCGGTGTAAGCGATTCCCTGAGCCACACGGAACATTAAATTTCTATTTAAAAAATAAAAATTGTAATGCGCATAAGCTGAAGCTACTGTACCTAAAGCATCACTTTTTAAATTTTGATAAACATAAGTCACCCCATAATCCGGGTAATTATAACGCTGTTCCCAATCGTTATAACCGTAAGTTTTTTTATTCCAGCTTAAAATATAACCTTCAGGATGTCCTTCAATTAAATGTAGAATATCATTGTTATGCAGAGCGATATTCCCTCTAAAGTAACTTAAATCAATATAAGAAGAATGTGTTTTTTGCTGCCCGAACACAACTAAAGAACACAATAAAAAGGTGTAGGTTAAAAACGATTTCATTAAAACTTGTTACTTTTCAAATCTTTGGTTCTGTACTGTTTCTCCAATTTTATACAAGAAGAAACAGCACAAATACCCTCGATTTATTTTTTACTCACCATGTGAGTAAGCAAAAGTAACAGAATTATTAAAACAATTCCGATGCAATCGCTTTTATATTATCGCTTTTACCCATCGAATAGTAATGTAAAAATGGTACGCCAGCTTCTTTCAACTCTTTCGACTGCTGAATGGCAAACTCGATTCCTACCTGTCTAACCGCATTATTATCTTTACATGCTTCAACAGCATCAATTAAGTCCTCAGGTAAATCGATTTTAAATACCTGTGGTAAAATTTGCAAATGACGTTTAACAGCAATAGGCTTAATTCCTGGAATAATAGGCACAGTAATTCCAATTTCGCGTGCTTTTTCAACAAAATCAAAATACTTTTTATTATCGAAAAACATTTGAGTTACCACATAATCAGCACCGGCATCAACCTTTTCTTTTAAGCGTTTTAAATCGGTGTTAAGCGATGGCGCTTCCATGTGTTTTTCAGGGTAACCCGCTACACCAACACAAAAATCGTAGTTGTGTTCCACCTCGATTTCGTCATGTAAATACTTTCCGTTATTTAAATTTGAAATCTGCTGAACTAAACCAGTAGCATAAGCATGTCCACCTTTAGTTGGCACAAAATAGGGCTCGTCTTTTCTTGAATCACCACGTAAAGCCACTACATTATCAATACCTAAATAATGGCAATCTACTAATACGTATTCCGTTTCTTCTTTGGTAAATCCACCACATAATAAATGCGGAATAGCATCTACGTTGTACTTATGCATAATAGAAGCACAAATCCCTACGGTTCCAGGACGCATTCGGGTAATACGTTTATCTAAAAGTCCATTACCTTTATCGACATACACATACTCTTCTCGCGAAGTTGTGACATCAATAAACGGCGGATTAAATTCCATTAACGGATCGATATTATTATATAAATCCTGAATATTTTTACCCTTTTGCGGCGGGATCACTTCAAAAGAAAATAAAGTCTTTCCGTTCGCTTTTTTAATGTGATCTGTTACTTTCATGCTGAATTTCTATCAGTTTTTATCTTAGATAAAATAAGCCACCGTTAACGCAGCAAACCCTAAAACAAAAAGCTGAAAGAAAAACACTAATGCCTCGCTTTGTATCTTTTTCATGGTTTCAATTTTGCTGCAAATGTCTTATTTACATCGTTTTTATTTGTTACGGAAAAAGAAACAAATTGTTAACTCTTCCACTTATATTTTTGGCGTTACCCTTTGTATTCACTAAGGGTCGCGCTTTCTGCTTTATCTTTTTATCGTTCCTCTAAAAAGGATACCACGGCAATCGCTAACGCAAGCTTACCAACAACTTCTTTACGTAGTCGTAATCTTCTTCATACTCCCAGTAAATCCATCGCCCGTTGGTATAATCGGTTAAAATATACTTTTCACTAACCGATTTTATTCTTGAAATAGCAACCACTTTTTTAGAAAAACTTTCAACAACCACATGCTCTAAAACTTCATTGTTTTCAGCATCATAACCATGAGAAATCATGTGGCTTCCTAACGATAATTCTATAAAATCGACTGTCATAATTCTTTAACTATTAGTCAGCGATATTTGGATGTAACCATTTATCGGCTTTCGATTTATCTATGCCTTTACGATTTGCATAATCGGTTACCTGATCGTCGGTAATTTTTCCTAAACCAAAGTACTTCGCTTCCGGATTTGCAAAATAATACCCCGAAACCGCCGCCGCTGGCCACATTGCTAAACTTTCTGTTAATTTAACACCGATAATCTTTTCAACATCTAAAAGCTCCCAAATGGTTTCCTTTTCTAAATGGTCCGGACACGCCGGATAACCTGGTGCCGGGCGAATACCTTTGTAACTTTCTTTAATTAAATCGTCGTTGGTTAAATCTTCATCAGCAGCATAACCCCAATGCTTGGTTCTTACTTGCTTATGTAAATATTCGGCAAAGGCTTCAGCAAAACGATCGGCGATAGCCTGAGCCATAATACCGTTGTAATCGTCACCTTTTGCCCGATAATCATCGGCTAATTCCTGAGCTCCGAAAATTCCAACGCAAAACGCCCCGATATAATCGGTTTTTCCACTCTCTTTAGGCGCAATAAAATCCGCCAAGGCATGATTAGGAATCCCTTCACGCTTGCTTAATTGCTGACGTAACGTTCTGAACACGGCTACTTCTTTTCCTTTCTTCTGAACAGAAATATCATCATCATTGATGCTATTTGCTTCAAACAATCCGAAAACCGCTTTTGGTTTTAAAAGTTGCTTCGCAATGATTTCTTCAATCATCTCCTGAGCCTCTTTATACATAATAGAAGCCTGCTCACCAACAACCTTATCCGTTAAAATATCCGGGAATTTACCATGTAAATCCCAGCTTCTAAAAAACGGACTCCAATCAATGTAAGGCACTAATTCTTTCAAGCTTAATTGCTTCAACATCTGAACACCTAATTCCTTAGGCTTTATAATTTCAGTCTGTTCCCAATCAATTTTATATTTACGTTTACGTGCTTCTTCAATAGATATAAACGATTTCTCTTTTCCGCGTTTTAAAAACTTCTCACGGAATTCATCGTAGTCTTTTTTAAGTTTAGCAACGTATTCATTTGATGTTTTCTTGTTTAACAAATCACCTACAACGGTAACTGCACGCGATGCATCGTTAACATGAACCACAGCGTTTTCATACTGCGGATCAATTTTTACAGCTGTATGTGCTTTTGAAGTGGTTGCTCCACCAATTAACAACGGCACACTAAAATTCTCGCGCTGCATTTCCTTTGCTAAATACACCATTTCATCAAGCGATGGTGTAATTAATCCTGAAAGACCAATAGCATCAACACGCTCTTTAATGGCTGTTTCAATAATTTTTTCCGGCGGCACCATAACCCCTAAATCGATAATCTCGTAGTTGTTACATGCCAGAACCACACTTACAATATTTTTACCAATATCGTGAACATCACCTTTTACGGTTGCCATTAATACTTTTCCAACAGGCTCTGATTCTTCAGACTTTTCAGCTTCTATAAACGGATTTAAATAGGCTACGGCTTTCTTCATAACACGCGCCGATTTTACCACCTGTGGCAAGAACATTTTACCTGCACCAAACAAATCACCAACCACATTCATACCAATCATTAAATGACCTTCAATCACATCAATTGGCTTTTCAGATTCCAGTCTTGCGGCTTCAACATCTTCAATAATAAAAGCGTCAATTCCTTTTACCAAAGCATGGGTAATACGATCTTGTACCGGATTTTCACGCCAAGATAAATCGACTGTTTTTTCGGCTTTTGTCCCTTTTACAGTTTCGGCAAACTCAAGTAAACGCTCGGTAGCATCATCACGACGATCTAAAACAACGTCTTCAACATGCTCTAATAAATCCTTCGGAATATCGTCGTAAACCTCCAACATGGTCGGATTTACAATACCCATATTCATTCCGGCCTGAATGGCATGGTATAAAAACACCGAGTGCATCGCTTCACGAACCGTATCATTTCCTCTAAACGAAAACGACACATTACTCACACCTCCACTTACACTTACATTCTCCAAATTCTGACGAACCCAACGTGTAGCTTCAATAAAATCGATAGCATTTTTTCGGTGTTCGTCCATTCCGGTAGCAACCGGAAATATATTTAAGTCGAAAATGATATCTTCTGAAGGAAAACCTACTTTATCAACAAGAATACGATAAGAACGTTCTGCAATCTCTATTCTTCTTTCATAATTATCGGCCTGCCCAACTTCATCAAACGCCATAACGATAACCGCGGCACCGTAACGTTTAATTTGTTTTGCTTCCCAGATAAATTTCTCTTCACCTTCTTTTAAGGAAATGGAATTTACCACACATTTCCCCTGTACCACCTGTAAACCAGCTTCAATAATTTCCCATTTCGAGCTATCAATCATGATAGGTACTCGAGAAATATCTGGTTCGGCAGCAATTAAATTAAGAAAACGTACCATAGACTCTTTTCCGTCTATCAATCCGTCGTCCATATTTATATCAATAATCTGTGCACCACCATCTACCTGATGACGTGCTATATCTAAGGCTTCATCGAATTGTTCGTCTTTAATTAAACGTAAAAACTTTCGTGATCCTGCTACATTTGTTCGCTCTCCTACATTTATGAAATTACTGTTCTCATTTAAAACCAAAGGCTCTAAACCAGACAATTTCATGTATTTTGTTTGCTTTACTTTCATTGATTAAAGTGTCGCTGTTTCAACTGCTTTTCTTGGTTTGTATTTTGCAGCTAAATCTGCAATAACTTTAATATGCTCCGGTGTTGTTCCGCAGCATCCACCAATTATATTTATTAAATTCTTCTTTAAATACTCTTCAATTTGTTCACCCATTTCTTCAGGAGATTCATCGTATTCTCCAAAGGCATTTGGTAAACCGGCATTTGGGTGGGCTGAAATGGCAAAATCAGTTTTATTAGCAATCGCCTCTAAATGCGGCTGTAATAAATTCGCTCCTAAAGCACAGTTAAATCCAATAGATAATAACGGAATATGTGATACTGAAATTAAAAAGGCTTCAGCCGTTTGTCCAGATAAAGTTCTTCCCGAAGCATCAGTAATCGTTCCGCTTAACATAACCGGAACATCAATATTACGCTCATCTTTCACCTCTTCAATAGCAAATAATGCTGCTTTAGCATTCAGCGTATCGAATACGGTTTCTACCAATAATAAATCGGCACCACCATCTAATAGAGCTTCAACTTGTTGTTTATAAGCAATACGTAACTCATCAAAAGTCACTGCACGATATCCCGGATCGTTAACATCTGGAGACATACTTGCCGTACGGTTTGTTGGTCCGATAGAACCTGCTACAAATCGCGGTTTATGTGGTTCCTTAGCGGTAAACTCATCGGCTACTTCCTTTGCTATTTTTGCTGATTGATAGTTTAACTCATACACCAAGTCTTCCATATGATAATCGGCCATAGCTATGGTAGTCCCTGAAAACGTATTGGTTTCCACGATATCGGCTCCGGCTTCAAAATATTTGGCATGAACTTCTTTTATAGCCTGCGGCTGGGTAATTGACAATAAGTCGTTATTCCCCTGTAATGGAGTTGGATAATCTTTAAAACGCTCACCTCGAAAATCTTCTTCGGTAAATTTATAGCGTTGCAACATAGTACCCATAGCACCGTCGAGCACTAAAATACGTTCCTTTAAGGCTTGTTGTATGTTTGACATTTTGATAATTTATATCTGTATGTCATCAAGAAAAGTAAAAAGACTTTCCGTTATCTTTCTGATTAGTTCCTTAAATAAATTCAGGACAAAGCAGTAGAACGTAGCACCTTCTTTAAAAGATAAAGGGTTGCCAAGGCTTCAACGGGTCTATTCCCTCTACCTTTCTTGATAACATTAATTATTAAGTTTATGAACTAGGGGTGCAAAAATACTATATATATTTTTTTTATCCTCATGAAATGAAGAAAAATAAAATATCCTGATTATTCGAACAGAGAAGATGACAAATATCGATCCCCACGATCGCAAATTATGGCAACTATTACACCTTTATCGATAGTCTTTGCAATTTCTAAGGCACAATACACCGCTCCGCCACTACTCATCCCAGCAAAAACACCAGCTTCTTTAGCCAGTCGTTTGGTTGTATTTTTTGCGTTTTCTTCACTCACATCGACTACAACATCTACTTTTGAGCGGTCGAAAAACTTGGGCACATATTCTTCCGGCCATTTTCTAATTCCCGGAATTTTAGCACCATCTTCGGGTTGAGCACCTACAATAGTAACGTCTTTATTTTGTTCTTTTAAAAACGTAGACACGCCCATAATAGTTCCTGTTGTACCCATAGCCGATACAAAATGTGTCACTTCGCCATCAGTATCTTTCCAAATTTCAGGACCTGTAGTTTTGTAATGTGCTTTCCAGTTATCGCTATTTTCGAACTGATTTAATAATACATAGCCTTTTTCATCACGGAGTTTAAAGGCTAAATCGCGAGAACCTTCAATACCAACATCGGCAGGTGTTAAAATCACTTCTGCGCCATAAGCACGCATGGTTTTCACCCGTTCTTCAGTGGAATTTTCAGGCATGATTAATACCATATTAACCCCGAACAAACTAGCTATAAGCGCTAAAGCAATACCGGTATTTCCGCTTGTTGCTTCAACTAAAGTTCCACCTGGTTTTATATCACCTCGCTTTAAAGCTTCATTAATCATATTAAAGGCAGCACGATCTTTCACACTTCCTCCAGGGTTATCGCCCTCAAGCTTTAGATATAACTTTACATTGTCTTTTCCCACCAAGTGACTCGCATCGATAAGTGGTGTGTTTCCTATATGATTTAAAATACCTTTAACGAATGCCATTCTTTTTGGGTCTGATTTTTATTTCGGTTTGATAGGTTACTAATGAATTTTCCGGAACGGATTGTGTAATCCAAACGTTTGCGCCAATGGTACTGTTTGCGCCTATTGAAATATCACCTCCAAGAATCGTTGCATTGGCGTAAATAGTCACATTATCTTCTATAGTTGGATGACGCTTGGTAGATTCCATGCTCTTTTTCACCTGAATACCCCCTAAGGTCACCCCTTGAAAAATCTTCACGTTATTTTTGATTATTGAAGTTTCCCCAATAACAATACCTGTTCCGTGATCTAAGAAAAAGGATTCCCCAATAGTCGCTCCAGGGTGAATATCGATACCGGTAATACCATGCACATATTCACTCATCATTCTCGGAATTATAGGTACTTGCTGTACATACAATTCGTGACTTAAACGATAAATAGAAATCGCGTAAAAACCAGGACAAGCCAGATAGACTTCCTCTAAACTTTTAGTTGCCGGGTCGAAATTAACAACTGCCACAGCATCGAGCTCCAGTTTTTCTTTTATTACAGGGAATTTAGCCTGAAATTCATTCCAAACGGCTTCACCATTATCAATCTGAAAGTTGCAGGAAATATCTAAAAATGTTTTTCTGAGACACTCTAATTCGTCATCATGAGCGTCGAACAAATAATAAAACAGGTTCTTAGTAAAGCTTTCTACAACATCCTTGAGACGGACATTGTATTTTTTATTAACCAACTTATCGTTTAACTCTTTGCTCAGTTTCATTAGTTTACAGATTTTAACGCTAAGATGCAATTCTTATAATTAATCGATTCTTTTCATTTTGAATGTCTTAACTATATGAATTGCATCTTAAAAAATTAAAGTATACAGTTATGGTCGGTATTCCTACTTAAAGTTTACACCTTATAAAGATACACTATCTTATTGAATAGACTGTACAACTGCTTTTGGTGCTTCTTTACGAGTTCCGTCGAAACCATCAATTCCACTTACTGTTGTATATTTCAATACATATTTTTTACCTGGATTGATAATACGGTATGCCGCCTGACACATTAATGTCGCTTCGTGGAAACCACAAAGAATTAATTTTAATTTCTCTGGGTAGGTATTAACGTCACCAATAGCGAAGATTCCATCTATATTGGTTTGGTAGTTTCTTGAGTTATCTACTTTAATCGCATTTTTCTCAATTTCTAATCCCCAATCTCCAATAGGGCCTAATTTTGGTGATAATCCGAATAAAGGAATAAAGTGATCTGTTTCAATCTTGAATTCTTCACCATCTTTATTTACAGTAACCGATTCTATTTTACCATCACCATTTAATCCGGTAACCTCAGCTGGAGTAATTAAATTGATTTTACCTAAAAGTTTTAATTCACTTACCTTTTCAACTGAATCTAAAGCGCCTCTAAACTCATTTCTTCTGTGAATTAAGGTAACTTCTGAAGCCACGTCGGCAAGAAAAATACTCCAGTCTAAAGCAGAATCTCCTCCACCAGAAATAACCACTTTTTTATTTCTATAAACTTCAGGATCTTTAATGAAGTATTCTACGCCTTTATCTTCGTAATTCTCAATACCGTCAATTGCAGGCTTTCTTGGCTCGAAAGACCCTAAACCTCCAGCGATAGCCACTACAGGTGCCTGATGCTTTGTTCCTTTATTGGTTGTTACAATGAATGATCCGTCTTCTTGTTTTTCAATGGTTTCAGCTCGCTCACCTAAAGTGAATCCCGGCTCGAATTGTTTTCCTTGCTCTAACAAGTTTTTTGTTAAATCGCCAGCTAATACTTCCGGGAACCCAGGAATATCATAAATTGGCTTTTTAGGATAAATTTCTGAACACTGTCCGCCAGGTTGTGGCAACGCGTCAATTAAATGACATTTAAGTTTTAACAATCCTGCTTCGAAAACTGTAAATAACCCTGTTGGTCCTGCCCCTATTATTAGTATATCTGTCTTAATCATTTTTACGATTCTTTTTTATCATGCGACTTCCTTCAACTTTTTTATGATCACATGAAACATTAATTACATTTTATTCTTCTTGATTCGACTTAATTGCGGATGTTTCAATCAATCCTTTGGTAAATTCGTTTAGTGTTTCCACCTTTTGTTCGAAATCACCTTTTATAGTTTTTCTATATTCGTTTAAATTCTTCACCAAATCGTCAACATTTTCAGGAATCACATCCTCGAAAAACTGACGTAATCGTTTGGCTGTTGTTGGCGATTTTCCGTTTGTTGAAATCGCCACTTTCACGTTTCCTTTTGTAACAATACCTCCCATATAAAAATCACAATACGGTGGATTATCGGCAACGTTTATTAAAATACTACGTTTGCGGCAATGTTTATGTACTTTAATATTAACTTCAGGCACATCAGTAGTTGCAATAACTATATGATGTCCTTTTAAAAACCGCTTTTTATATTTCGATTCTATTAATTTCACTTGTCCTTTTTCGGCCAGTGTCAGTGTACCTGCTCTAAACATTGGCGACACCATAGTAACATTCGCGTCTGGACTTGATTTTAATAGAAATCCTAATTTTTCTTCAGCAACATTTCCCCCTCCTACTATGAGTACGTTTAACTGGCTTGTCTTTAAAAAAATAGGATATAAATTATTCCTTTCCATACTTTAAGACTAAACCATTTTATTTATTTCTTCACAAATCGTTGATAACTCTACACGTTTTTCAACAACATCTCCAATAACAATAATTGCAGGCGAACCTAATTGCTTTTCAGCAACTATAGCTTCAATCGTACTAACGGTCCCAATACCAACATTTTCATCTGCTCTAGTACCATTTTGAATGATAGCCATAGGTGTATCTGCTTTGCCTTCAGCTTTGAAAATTTCAACAATTTCAGCCAATTTATGCATCCCCATAAGGATAACAACTGTTGCTGTTGATTTTGCTGCTAAAGGCACATCGGTTGACAAACTATGGTTTTTAGTAGTCGCAGTAATCACCCAAAAACTTTCGGAAGATCCACGTTTGGTTAACGGAATACCCTGATAAGCCGGCACCGCAATCGCCGATGTAATTCCAGGAACTACAAAGGTTTCTAAACCAAAACCTCTGGCATAATCTATTTCTTCGGCTCCACGACCAAAAATAAAAGGGTCGCCACCTTTTAATCGTACAACATGACCTTTTTCTTTGGCCTTAGCAACAATTAACTCGTTGATTTGTTCCTGCTGAAAAGCATAGCACCCTTTACGTTTACCCACAAAAATCAACTCGATATCTGCTGAAGCATACTTTAAAAGTTCTTCATTAATCAATGCATCATAAAGAATCACATTAGCAGCCTCAATAGCTTTAATGGCTTTTAATGTAATTAACTCGACATCGCCTGGCCCTGCGCCTACAACTGTTAATTTCGGGGTTATTTTACTCATAGCTCTGCTTTTTATGGCTATTAGGCTACTACACTCTTATCTGCTTCTCTAAAAGCTCTCACTTTATCTAAAAACTGATTTGCTTCTGCAATATACCTTACAGCAAACTCCTCTGTAGGAGCAAATTTATTAATTTGATAGATGATATCAGAGAAAGAAGCTCCTAAATCTAATTTACCACTTGCCACAAACTCAGTATCAAAATCACTAATGATTCCCGCATGTGTGTTTGTCTTTTTGTTTTCAGCTAACAAAATGGCTTTCGCCGAATTAACCAAAGAGCTATATGCATGGTAAATAGCACTTGAATACACTTTATTATTTAAGGATTCCTGCGCATTTTCAATTTTCTCTTCACTTTCTAAGAACAGGGTTGCTACTAGATCAATTACAACACCTGCACACTCTCCAACACCAATCTCTTTTTCGTACTTTTCTTCGTTACCCCAGTCGATAAAATCTTCCGGAGTTAAATTAGTCACATCCTGAAGATCGTTTAATAAATCGTAAAAATAACGATCTCCTGTGGCTTTATAATACTCAATAAACGATTTTCCGTTGGAATTTGCTTCAAAATCATCTAAAATTCGACGTAATGCCTCAGGTCCTCTACGACTTGGCACTTTCACCACCTTGTCGGCAAATAATCCGTTACCATCACCTAAGTTACCACCTCCTAACAAGACTTGCAAGGCCGGCGCTACTAATTTATCCGGTGTACGAACGGACATCCCCTGAAAACCAATGTTAGCCATGTTGTGCTGTCCGCAGGCATTCATACATCCACTAATTTTAATTACAACATCGTCGTTGTTTAAATATTGTGGATATTCAGCTTTAATAACGCGCTCTAACTCATCGGCAATACCTGTACTACTTGCAATACCTAAATTACAGGTATCAGTTCCCGGACACGCTGTAATATCAACCGCTTTATTATAACCTACTTCTACGAAACCTAATTTTTCCAATTCCGTATAGAAAAACGGCACTAATTCTTCCTTAACAAAAGGAATCACAATATTCTGACGCAATGTTAAACGAATTTCTCCTGCGGCGTATTTATCTACCAAATCGGCTAATAAACGGGCTTTATCGGTATAAAAATCACCTAAAAGCACTTTTATTCCTATAGCCACATAACCTTCCTGCTTTTGAGGAATTAAGTTTGTTGATTTCCAGATTTCAAAAGCCTTTTGATCTTTAATCTCAACCTGTGGTGCTTCAACCGAAACGGGCACCGAAACTTCGTAAGCATCAGCATCAATAGCTACCGTTTTAAATTCAATCGCATTTTGCTCTTCTTCAACTAAAGCTTTGAAAGCCTCTAAACCAATATCCTTGATTAAGAATTTCATACGTGCTTTGGCGCGGCTTTTACGCTCACCGTAACGATCAAAAATCCTTAATACACCTTCCATAGTCGGGATGATTTTATCGCTTGGAAGAAAATCATAAAGCACATCGGCATGACGTGGCTGTGACCCAAGTCCACCACCAATCATCACTTTAAATCCACGAACCCCATTTTCACTTTTAGCAATAAAACCTAAATCGTGCATGTAAGCTAATCCTGTATCGGCATCGGTTGACGAAAACGACACTTTAAACTTACGCCCCATTTCCTGACAGATTGGATTTCTTAAAAAGAACTTATACAAGGCATCTGCATATGGCGACACATCGAATGGTTCGTTAACATCGATACCTGCGGTTTCACTGGCTGTTACGTTTCGTACCGTGTTTCCACAGGCTTCCCTTAACGTAACATCGTCTTTTTCAAGTTCAGCCCAAAGTTCCGGCGTTCTATTTAAATCGACATAGTGAATCTGGATATCCTGACGCGTGGTAATATGCAAACGTCCACGAGAATACTCATCACTTACATCAGAAATTCTTCTTAACTGGTTGCTCTTTACTTTTCCGTAAGGTAATTTAATACGAATCATTTGCACGCCTTCCTGACGTTGACCGTAAACACCACGAGCTAAACGCAGACTTCTGAATTTCTCTTCATCAATATTTCCATTATTAAACAACTCGATCTTTCGAGCTAATTCAATAATATCCTTTTCTACAATTGGATTCTCTATTTCTGTTCTAAAACTTTGCATAATTCAGCCTGTCTAGCCTCCAAAACGGAGGAAGATTTCATTGGTTTTATTGGTTAAAATTTAATTTTTACTGGATAAACCCTGCTCCTACCGTATTGTTGGATTGCGTATCAATTAAAATGAAAGAACCGTTTGTTCTGTGATTTTTAAATTGATCGTAAAAAATAGGTTTATTTAATTTAAACGTTACCGAAGCAATATCGTTTACTTTTAACTCGGTAACATCTTTCTCTATCCCCGAGTAATCTGGATGTATCTTATGATTGATTCGATCTACTTTTGCTAACACCTTATTAACACCATGCTGAACGACGTACTTTGTTCCTGGTGTTAAATGCTCTGCATCCATCCAACATACATTTGCTGTAAACTGTTTGTCGATAGTTGGTATATCGTTTTCTTTAACAATCATATCGCCACGACTTACATTAATATCATCTTCTAAAGTGATGGTAACCGAAGATCGTCTTGAAGCGGTTTCATACTTTTCATTATAAAAGTAGATGTCTTTAATTTTCGATCTGGTTTTAGATGGCAATACAATCACCTCATCTCCAACACTTAAATTACCACCATACACTTTTCCGGCGTAGCCTCTAAAATCGTGAAACTCTTCAGTTTTAGGACGAATAACATACTGAACCGGGAAACGAGGCGTTCCTACATTATAAATATCGGCTTTGTTTAATTGCTCTAAATGCTCTAATAAAGCCTGCCCTTTATACCAAGACATCTTATCTGACTTATGAACAACATTATCTCCTTTTAAAGCACTTACAGGAATAAAAGTGATTTTTTGATCCTGATAATCACGCTTACTCATCAGCTCTTCAAAATCTGCTTTGATTTTGTTATAAACTTCTTCAGAATAATCTACCAAATCCATTTTGTTAATAGCAACAACAATATCTTTAATTCGTAATAAATTATTGATAAAGAAGTGACGGTTGGTTTGTTCGATAACCCCTTTTCTTGCATCGATTAAAATGATAGAAGCCTGCGACGTTGATGCTCCCGTTACCATGTTTCGTGTATACTCCACATGACCAGGTGTATCTGCAATAATGTAGCTTTTCTTTTTTGTTGAAAAATAAATATGAGCCACATCGATAGTAATCCCTTGTTCTCTTTCTGCCACTAAACCATCGGTAGCCAACGAGAAATCCAAATAATCATAACCGCGTTGTTTACTTGTTTTTTTTATAGCCTCTAACTTGTCGGTAGTTAATGATTTTGTATCGTAAAGAATACGACCTATTAACGTACTTTTTCCGTCATCTACACTTCCTGCTGTTGCTATTTTTAATACTTCCATAAGTTTTTATGCTGTAACTAATAGTCTGAACCATTAGTTTAATTTTTAATTCGTTTTAAAAGTTTCTGTAGTTATGGGTAATTGTTAATTTTTAGAAATACCCTTGTTGCTTACGTTTTTCCATCGCAGCCTCTGAACGCTTATCATCAATACGCGCTCCACGCTCTGAAATGGTGCTTTCGCGAATTTCTTCAACTACTTTGGTAATGGTTGTTGCATCTGACAATACAGCTGCCGTACAACTCATATCTCCTACTGTTCTAAAACGCACTAATTCTTCAATTACTTCTTCATGATCATCTCTGTAAACCACTTCATCATCTGCAGACCAAATCATACCATCTCTTAAAAACACTTTACGTTTGTGTGCAAAATAGATGGAAGGAATTTCAATATTTTCTTCTTCTATATAAGACCAAACATCTAACTCTGTCCAGTTAGAAATTGGGAACACACGAACGTTCTGACCTAAATCGATCTGACCATTTAACATATCGAATAATTCCGGACGCTGGTTTTTCTCATCCCACTGACCAAAATCGTCTCGCACAGAGAAAATACGTTCTTTAGCTCTTGCTTTTTCCTCATCGCGACGTGCACCTCCAATACAGGCATCAAACTTAAATTCTTCAATAGCATCTAAAAGCGTTGTGGTTTGCAACTGGTTTCTACTTGCATAACGCCCTGTTTCTTCTTTTACTTTTCCTTCATCAATAGAATCCTGAACATTTCTAACAATAAGTTCAAGTCCTAATTCTTCAACCAAACGATCTCTAAATTCAATAGTCTCCGGGAAATTATGTCCGGTATCGATATGCATTAAAGGGAAAGGTACTTTTGCCGGATAAAAGGCTTTAACAGCCAGTCTTACCAATGTGATAGAATCTTTTCCTCCTGAAAATAACAGTACAGGTCTTTCAAATTGTGCTGCTACTTCTCTAATAATGTAAATGGCTTCGTTTTCTAATGAATTGATATGTGATGTGTCTTTGTTCATCGTAATTTTTTAATTGTTTTCTTAAGCATGTAAACCACACTCTCGGTTTGCTAATGCTTTAGTTGGATCGAAATATTTAAACTCATTCGGCAAATTGTGGTCTTGCAAATAAGTATCTAAATCGGCGTCAGACCAATAATAGAACGGACTTACTTTTAAAACCCCATCTTTACTCACACTAAATATACCAATACTATCTCTAAAAGCAGTTTGTCCCTGACGTAAATTTGTAAACCAAACTTTTGGTTTATGCTCTTCCATTGCACGTCTGAAAGGCTCTAACTTCACTTGCTCTGTAAATAAAGCGTGTTCCGGTGCATCGACACCTGGAATTCCCATAACTGCATCGCGATGTGCAGCAGTTTGTTTTGGCACATATAAAAACACATTTAAATCCAAATCTTTTATAACTTGCTCGGCGTGTCTGTAGGTTTGTGGTGTATTGTATCCGGTATCGCACCATACCACCGGAATAGATGACGCTTCCTGTTTCACAGCATGTAAAATAGCTGCTTCATAAGGTCTGAAATTTGTGGTTACCACGGCTTCTTCATTCAACTCCAAAGCTTTTTTAATAATTTCAGACGGTTTCGCGTCTTTATATATCTTATTTAGTTCCTGTAATGTATCTTCTGTAATCATAACTCAATTTATTTTCCCCATTTAATGGAATTCCAAATGCGCTCGTGAAAAAAGTAAAGCACCATTTTTGTTACTAACTCTATAGAGCCTATAGAAAAGGCTAATGTTAATTCTCCGGTTACAATCCAGGAGATTAAAATAGTATCCAGAGTTCCTATAGTTCTCCAGCTTAAAGACTTAACTACACTCCTAATCGGCTTCTCTGAAGCTGCATCGGTTTTATAGGTCGTTTTTTCTTTCTGACTTGAATTTGTTAATACTTGCTCAATCATTTTTTTACTATTTACATTATTCCTATAGAATTAATAGGAATTACAAATGTAAAACAATATTTCACATGACCAAGCAAGTTATTCAACTTTTTCGGATAATGGAAAATTTTATCAGTTTAACTGAAAATTATTTCTTAAAAGAATATGATTTTTTGAGAATTATTAGCTATTCTGAAAAAGACAAGTCAGCTAATGTTGTGTTTTTAAACACGTTAAGATTACTATCTCGCACCTGAATCATGAGTTTATGCACGCTACATTGCGCTTCGTTAACACAATCGTCGCATTTTTCGTAGAAATTTAAACTCACACATGGCACCATAGCAATGGGACCTTCTAAGACACGCATCACATCGGCCATATTAATTTGAGAAGGTTCATGACGTAAATAATAACCGCCGTGTTTCCCTTTTTTAGATCCTAAAACGCCCGCTTTTCTTAAAGTAAGTAGAATGCTTTCTAAGAATTTCTGCGGAATCTGCTCGCCTTTGGCAATTTCACCAACTTGCACAGGCACATCACCTTCTTGTCTCGCAATAAAAGTAAGGGCCTTTAATCCGTATTTTGTTTTCTTAGATAACATGGTGTAAATATAGTTAATTAATTAAAACCTTATAAACATCATTAAAAATTGAAAAATTCGCAATATAAAAATAATTGTTATCGAACACACTTAGCCAATTTAATAGATTTTTATACTTTTAGGAACTTTGAAAACAAACTATCACTAAAACATGATTAAAAACATTTTTAAGTCCTTAACCCTACTTTCTGTTATTCTAATACTTCTAGGTTATAATAACAGCGATGTTAAACCCATTAAATCCTTCAATAAAATTGTAAAAGCCAGTACTGAGCAATACACCTTTTTAAGTAACAGCATTTACGATAAACTAAATTCAAAACGTATGATGCCGAGATCCATTAGAAAAAATGGAGAAACCGGATTGACCGGTATTTACGACTGGACCAGTGGTTTCTATCCGGGTTCATTATGGTATTTAAATCTTTTAACCAACGATTCGAAGTGGGAAACACTTGCTACACAATACACAGAAAGATTAGATAGTGTACAATACTGGAAGGAAAATCATGATATCGGTTTTATGATGGAATGCAGCTATGGAAATGCCCTTAAAAAATCACCTTCAAAAGCATACGATGACGTTATTGTTCAAACCGCAAAGTCTTTAGTAACACGTTTTCGCCCTAAAGCGGGCATTATTCAATCCTGGAATGCCAGCAAACAATGGAATTGCCCTGTAATTGTCGATAACATGATGAATCTTGAATTACTATTCCATGCTACCAAAATTTCAGGAGACTCAACTTATTACAATGTGGCTGTTTCACATGCTAACACCACTATGAAAAATCACTTCAGAACAGATTATTCATCTTACCATGTATTGAACTACGATACAGAAACGGGAGAAATATTAGCTAAAAAAACACATCAGGGTTATGCCGATGATTCATCGTGGGCTCGTGGTCAGGCCTGGGGACTTTACGGTTTTACGCTTTGCTATAGAGAAACCAAAGACCCGAAATATTTAGAACAAGCGTTACATATTGCCGATTACATTAAAAATCATCCGAATTTACCAAAAGACAACATTCCGTACTGGGATTATAATGTCCCTCTAAACAACGACACACCTCGTGATGCTTCGGCAGCAGCCATTACAGCTTCAGCTTTATACGAATTATGTACGTTTTTAGATAAAAAAGAAAGCAAGTCTTATAAAAATTTCGCAAACAGCATTATCAACTCTTTAAGCAGCCCTGATTATTTTGCTGAACCAACAACAAATAACGGGTTCTTATTAAAACATTCCGTTGGAAGTCTTCCTCACAATTCTGAAATCGATGTACCATTAAATTACGCCGATTACTATTTCTTAGAAGCCCTTTACAGACAAAAAACTTTAAAATAAACCATGAAAAAAAACATATTATCCTTATTAATTCTCCTAATCTCAATTCAACTTATTACAGCTCAAAGCGATCGTGAACTTTGGGTAGAAGAATTAATAAAAATGTCCGATCCTGTTTTATCAGCATTAGCTAAGGATAAACTTAAAGCGACTATGCCTACTGAGCAAAGTAGTTTTGATTACGGCGACCGAAGTAATTTCGCTGGTCTTGAAGCTTTCGGAAGACTTATGGCAGGTATTGCACCTTGGTTAGAATTAGGACCAGACAACACAAAGGAGGGAGAACTACGTAAAAAATATATTGAGCTAACTCAAAAGGCCATCCGCAATGCGGTAAACCCAAAATCTAAAGATTATTTAAATTTTGATAAGGGAAGCCAACCATTAGTTGATGCCGCTTTTCTTGCTCAAGGATTTTTAAGAGCTCCAAAACAACTATGGGAGCCACTTTCAGCGGAAACTAAACAAATGGTAATTGATGCGTTTAAAAAATCGAGAACCATAAAAAATGTCCCATATAATAACTGGTTACTGTTTGCTGCAACTGTTGAAGCTTTCTTCGTAAAATTTACCGATGAAGCCGACTATCTACGTATTGAATACGCTTTAAACAAACACATGGAATGGTATGTTGGCGACGGTTTGTATTCTGATGGAAAATATTACCACTGGGATTATTACAATTCATTTGTTATTCATCCGATGCTAATTGATGTGGTTACAACTATTAAGGAGTCTAATCATCCTTATAAAAGATTAGAAGAAGATGTTATAAAACGTGCACAACGCTACGCCGAAATTTTAGAGCGCCAAATTTCACCTGAAGGCACTTACCCTGTTATTGGTCGCTCTTCGGTATACAGATTTGGAAGTTTTCAATTACTATCCCAAATGGCACTTTTAGAGCAATTACCTGTTGAATTATCTGAAGCACAAGTTCGCTCTGCTTTAACGGCAGTTTTAAAACGTGTATTAAAAGCCGACGGTACTTACGACAAAAAAGGGTGGTTACAACTTGGTGTTGTAGGATACCAACCTAAAATGGCAGAACCTTACATTAACACCGGAAGTTTATATTTAACCTCTTTAGGATTTTTACCATTAGGACTTCCTGAAAATCATTCGTTCTGGACATCAAAACGAGAACCATGGACAAGTGTTAAGGTTTGGGGCAGCAATCCGGATGTTGCAAGAGATAAGTATAAAAACTAATTTATATTGTCGCATAAAAAAAGGCGTTACTTTTAAAAGAGTAACGCCTTTTTATTTTGATTTAAATATCTGTATGTTATCCTAACGCTTGTTTTAAATCGGCAATAATATCATCGATATGCTCTAAACCTGCCGATATACGTACCGAACCATCGGTAATACCAACAGCTGCCTTTACTTCAGGTTCTACTTTTGCATGTGTTGTACTTGCTGGATGCGTTACAATGGTTCTTGTATCGCCTAAATTAGCCGATAGGGAACACATTTTAATATTATCAAAAAATGAACGTCCACCTTCAACTCCACCTTCAACTTCAAAAGCGACTATACTTCCTCCTAAACGCATTTGCTTTTTAGCAATTTCGTATTGAGGATGCGATTTTAAAAACGGATATTTTACCCATTTTACTTTCGGGTGACTTTCTAAAAACTCAGCAATTTTAAGTGCGTTTTCACAATGCTTTTCTGTTCTTACTGCCAAAGTTTCTAAAGATTTTGATAAAACCCAGGCATTAAACGGACTCATAGCAGGACCCGTAAGACGTGAGAATAAATAAATTTCTCTTATCAATTCCTTTTTACCAACAGCAACTCCTCCTAAAACACGGCCTTGACCATCCATTAACTTCGTCGCTGAATGAATAACGATATCGGCTCCATGTTTAATCGGGTTTTGTAAATACGGTGTCGCAAAGCAATTGTCGATAATTAAAAGAATGTTATGCTTTTTACAAATAGCACTTAAAAATTCTAAATCTATAACATCGACACCAGGATTGGTTGGTGTTTCAGCATATAAAAACTTTGTATTCGGTTTTATTAAACTTTCAATCGTTTCAGTTTCATTAATATTGAAATAAGAACATTCAATATTCCATTTCGGAAAATACTTGGTAAACAACCCGTGAGTTGCTCCAAAAACAGAGCTACAAGACACCACATGATCTCCAGCATCTAATAATGTCGCAAAGGTTGAAAACACAGCTGCCATACCGCTAGCAAAAGCATAGCCACTTTCTGCACCCTCCATTAAACATACTTTTTCTACAAATTCGTTTACATTCGGGTTGCTATATCGACTATATAAATCGCGTTGCTTTTCTTCAGCAAACGACGCTCTCATTTCTTCGGCATCATCAAAAACAAATCCCGATGTTAAATACAAAGGCACGGAATGTTCTGAAAACTGTGTTGTTTCCGACTGCGTTCTAACTGCTAATGTTTCAAAATGTTTTTCTTGACTCATTTTATATATTTTTTCTTGTCATGAATACATTAAAATGTATCTAATCAGACTAATTTACTTTTATAAATTCCTGTATTCACAGGAATAACAAATTAATTTACGTGTTTCGACAATCTTAAAATATCACCAAATACACCTCGTGCTGTTACCTCTGCTCCGGCTCCGGCTCCTTGAATAACGATAGGTTGCTCACCATAAGATTCGGTGAAAATTTCAAAAATAGCATCACTTCCTTTAACGTGACCTAGCGTACTGTCTTCTGGAATAGATACTAATTTCACTTCTAAAACGCCCTTATCCTGAGATAAATCACCAGACAAATCACCTACATAACGCAATACATGATTTGGTTCTTGGTTTTCTTTTATCTTCTGAAATTCATCATTTAAAACATCTAACTGACCTAAAAATTCCTGAACAGAAATTTCACGATAAGCTTCAGGAATTAAATTCTGAACAGCGACATCTTCAAATTCATTTTTCAAATCTAATTCTCTGGCTAAAATTAATAATTTTCTTGCCACATCGTTTCCTGAAAAATCCTCACGCGGATCTGGCTCCGTAAATCCTTTATCAATTGTTTCCTGAACAATTTCACTAAATGGTTTATCCTGAACAGAGAAATTATTAAATAAATAACTTAGTGTCCCTGAGAATACCCCACGAATTCTGGTAATATTTTCACCTGATTCATGTAACAATTTAATGGTATCAATTAATGGTAAACCAGCACCAACAGTGGTTTCATATAAATACTCTTTGTTATGAGCTTTTAACTGCTCACGTAAATCAGTGTAGAATTTATGCGAAATAGTATTTGCAATTTTATTAGACGAAACTAAATCGAAACCAGCTTCTACAAATGGCACATAATTATCATGGAAACTCGGACTTGCAGTATTATCAACAGCAATTAAATTTTCAAGATGATTGTTTTTTGCAAAGGTAATGACATCCTGAATTGAACTTTCTAATGGTGAATTAGCAATCGCTTCTTTCCAGTTTTCGCTAACACCTTTCTTATCTAAAAGTAACTTTTTAGAATTCGCAATAGCAAACACATTTAAAAGTACACCTTTACGTTTTTCAATGTCTTCTTTCGATTTTAAAATCTGGTTAATTAATGCGCCACCAACACCACCGTGACCAAAAATAGCAATGTTGATTTTCTTAGAAATTCCGAAGATTTCACCGTGAATGACATTCATGGCTTTATGCAGTTGATTCTTTTTAACAACCAAACTCACATTCTTCCCAGTTACCGTATTATTGAATAATAACGGGGTAATTTGATTTCTAATTAAAGCGTTAAATGGTTTATGGAACGAGCTCAACTCAATACCAATAATCGAAATTACCGAAACATCGTCAACAACACCAATCTTATTAACATCCTGTGAATAAAAGTCGTTTTCAAACTCACGCTCTAAAGCCAGTACCGCATTGGTTGCCTGATCTGCATTAATAATTAACCCAATACCACGCTCTGATGAGCCTTGAGAAATGATACTCACGCTAATATCTTTTTTAGCTAAAGCTCCAAAAATACGAGCATCGACACCACTTTTTCCCAATAAACCACGCCCTTCTAAATTAATTAAAGCGACATTGTCTAACACAGATAACGAGGTTACTTCTTTAGAATTTGGTTTTGCTGTAATTAAAGTCCCTGCATCATCAGCATTAAACGTATTTAAAATACGTAAGTTGATGTTTTTCTCAACTAATGGAATAATTGTTTTGGCGTGTAAAACGGTAGCTCCAAAATTGGCTAACTCGTTGGCTTCACTAAACGATAATTCTCTAATAATTTTAGCATCCTCAACCAAATCCGGATTCGCCGTATAAATTCCGTTTACGTGGGTGTAGTTTTGTAACTCTTCGGCATCTAAGAAATTAGCTAGCAATGCAGCCGAATAATTACTTCCGTTTCTTCCTAAAGTGGTTGTTTCATTGCTTTTATTTGAAGCGATAAATCCAGTTACAATATTTACTGTATCACTTGGAGTTGCTTTATAAAAGTTCTTAACATTGTCTTTCGATACCTGCGAAATTGGCTGTGCATTTCCAAACACATTATCGGTTTTAATCAGCGTTCTGGAGTCTACTGCATTGGCTTTAATGTTACGTTCGTTTAATACACTTGAAATTAATTTCACTGAAAGTAATTCGCCTTGTGCCAGAATTTCGTCTTTGGTTTTTTTACTGTAATCGCCAAGTAAACTTACGCCTTCAAATAATTTATCAAGTATTGCAAATTCCTTTGAAAAATCGATGTTTGGTAAAGGCGCTACCTGATAATCTTTAAACGCCTGTAAATCGGCTTGATAATCTTTTCCTTTAACTGCCTTCTCTAAAATAGACTCTAAATCGTCGGTAGCCGAACCACGTGCCGACACCACAACAGTAATCTTTTCGCCGTTATTAATTTTATTTTCTATAATTGAAATAACGGTATTTAATCCGTTACCATTTGCTAAAGATTTCCCTCCAAATTTTAATACTTTCATTCTTCTGTTTTTAGAGTTTGGCACAAAAATGCCTTCTACTATTTTTTCTAATTGCTCATATTCCATTAAAAAGGCATCATGCCCGTGAACGGAATGAATTTCGTTATACGTTACGTTCGGATTCGATACCGCAAGTTGTTTGTGTGTTTGTCTGTTTTCTTCAGCCGTAAAAAACAAATCTGAATCTACACCTACAATATGAATATTACCGTGAATATTTTCCAACACATTAAAATCGGTTGGTCTGTTTTTAGTAACATCAATGGTTTTCAATAATTGATTCATTAATTTATAGGCAGACAGCTGAAAACGTTCTTGCAATTTTTTACCGTGATGTAACAACCAGCTTTCTACATTAAAAATTTCCAACTCTTCATTTTTTGAACGTTGAAAACGCTCATTAAAAGATTCTGGTGTTCGGTAACACAACATGGCATGCATTCGGGCATCGTGAACCGGATTTTTCGAATTGATTAAAAACTGCTCCTGAATCTGGCAGTTCGCAATTAACCAGTCGGTCGATTTCCAGTCGGTAGCTACAGGAATTAAATGCTCGGCCAAATCCGGACTTAATACCGCCATCTCCCATGCGATACCGCCACCTAAAGAACCTCCAACAATAGCGAAAAGCTTATTGATGTTTAACTCTTTTAATCCGATTAAGAATATTTTAGCGATATCTCTGGCTAC
Source organism: Aestuariibaculum lutulentum (assembly GCF_032926325.1). Classification (NCBI taxonomy): domain Bacteria; kingdom Pseudomonadati; phylum Bacteroidota; class Flavobacteriia; order Flavobacteriales; family Flavobacteriaceae; genus Aestuariibaculum; species Aestuariibaculum lutulentum. Next base: position 1,936,016 of record NZ_CP136709.1, on the reverse strand, counting down.
AAAATCTTTATAGTTTTCAATTACAAAACTATCGTAACCATTTCCTGGAATATTAAAAGCCAAAACCGTGTAAAGTTTGGTATCGATAACTTTATCGTCATCTACGAGATCTTTCCACCATCCATCTTTTCCCGAAACGTTACTATTGCCCGTTAAAGCATGGTTAATTAAAACCACAGGTGCTGTACCCAGAGCTTTACCAAACAGCTGATAACTTAATTTAATTTCAGTATTAAGAACTCCGCTTTCGGTAACGTAATCTTTTATAACAATATGATGCAACTTTGTACTCAAAATATGTTTTAATTTTTGTTAATGACAAAAAAGCCCAAAACATCATTACTTAGTAATGTGCTTAAAAAATGTTATAAAGAATTGATGTTTACCAACGGTAATACGCTTCGTTATCTATCCATAAGGTCCTAATAAGTAAGTATAGAACTGGGTAGAATTTAGCACCTTCTTTACAGGTAAAGGGTTGCTAAGGCTTCAAAGGGTCTAATCCCTCCACCTTTCTTGATAACATTTCAATAAGTGTTTGAACTTTGTGAATGCAAATATTCAATTAGAAAAAGTAAAAAACCTAATTTTTTTATATAAATTTTTCAAAAATTTTCAATTTACACTTAAAACTAACCCTCTTTACGATTAAAACGCATCTCGTAAAACTTATTCTTAATGACTAAATCGATTGGTCGGTTTTGAATTTTAGATTCCAGCCAGGAAATAATATCTAAATATAAAAACGCCCGACTTTGGTGAGGATCGTTTTCATACTGTTTCAGTTTTTTATGAAGTTTGATAAATTCGTTCTTCACTTCATGCGGATAAATATCGCCTAAACCACGTAAAAATTTAATGAACTCCTTTTGAACTTCATACAAATCTTCCATTTTAATAAGGAATTTATAGGTACTTCTTATTAGGGTGTCGAGATTATAATCCATTCCGGCTTCGTAATGTGCGACCAAATTCAAAATTCTTGAAAAACACAATAAATCTTCACGCATTTGAAGGGATTTATTACTTATGATTTTCTCCAAATAGTAAATACACTTTTTGGTTTCTCCGGCACCAAAATACATACTGGCTATCTTATAATAGAATACCATAACGTGATGCTCATCAATACGATCTCTAAAATCTTTAAGTTTTTCCAAAACTTCTTCAACCAAAGGCAAACCTTCTTTAAAAGTCCCTTCAATAAAATGAAGATTAAATTTATTGTTATAGATATATAGGAAGGTTAACCCATCAACGTTATCATCTCTCGTAAACCACTTTTCCTGAGTGACATTCTCTAAACGAATAAGTGTTTCTTTAAACTTCTCATAATGTCTCAGGTAAAACAAAGCTTCTAACAAATAATGATTTCCGCGTAAGAAGAACACCGGATTTAAAATCATCATATCCCTGTTCTCATAAAACAAATCGACCCACTTAGTCGCGTATTTATAACTCGCCAAAAAATCTAAGGTTAAAAAACTATACCAAAGGTTTGCTTTATATAACCAAAGTTTTTCTCTAAACCCAAGTTTATTAATATCATACTTAGGCATGCGGGCATTATAATATTTAATAATACGCGTGCTTTCCTTGGCATTTTTTACATAACCAGTTTTTAGAAATTGCCCATACAACTGAAGTGAAAGATTTGAAAGTTTACTAGCAATAACATTTTGCTGACTTAATTCCTTCGCCTGAATGGCCAACTCGTCGGCTCGGTTATTTAAACTTCGAGTGATGTATTGTGACTCAATGATTTTCTCAAACTCTACAATTTCGTAAGCCACATTCTTTTCCTCATTTGCAATCGCCAGATTCTTGGCCTTATCTAATATTTTCAAACTTTGTTTATAAAGTCCTTTATGATAGAGTATGGTTGCAAAATCTAACTGTTCCCGAATTTGAATTCTAATGGTTTGATGCGACGGGTTTAAACGAAGACTTATAAGAATCTGCTTATATAAATGGGCCTTTAAATTAGATAACTGTTCTTTTTTTACAACTCCCTTTTTTAAGATGGTTGCTTCGTCGTAAGCCGGTAACTTTTCAAGAATATTAAAAAGAGTTAAAAATTTTGAATCTTCATTCACACCTAACCTCCCTACATAGAGCTTAAACTGGCGCTTTTCTGACTTTGAAAGCGATTTTACCAATACAAACAAATTATCTTTTTGTTCTTTTGTCATAGTTCTAAAAACAGTTTTAAAATACTGATTTACAATATTTTAACTAAACAGCTACACAGTTAAACATCGTAAAAAAAAATCGACCAATTATCCATTTACAAAACCAAAGTATACATTCGTAAATCAAAATGAAAATTTATTTTACTAAATGACTAATACGAACGTCCAAATTTTTGACACAACGCTTCGCGATGGAGAGCAAGTCCCAGGCTGCAAATTAAATACCGAACAAAAATTAATCATAGCTGAACAGCTCGATAATTTAGGTGTTGATATTATTGAGGCTGGTTTTCCTGTATCAAGCCCTGGCGATTTCAAATCGGTAGAAGCCATTTCTAAAATTGTAAAAAACGCTACAGTTTGTGGTTTAACACGCTCGGTTGAAAACGATATTAAAGTAGCGGCCGATGCGCTAAAATATGCTAAAAAACCTAGAATTCATACTGGTATCGGAACTTCTGATTCACATATTAAATTTAAATTTAAATCGAATCAAGATGATATTATAGAACGCGCTGTTAAAGCCGTTAAATATGCTAAATCTTTTGTTGAAGATGTTGAGTTTTACGCTGAAGATGCAGGGAGAACAGACAACGCTTACTTAGCACGTGTGTGTGAGGAAGTGATAAAAGCAGGTGCTACGGTTTTAAATATTCCAGATACAACAGGATATTGTTTACCAAGCGAGTATGGTGCAAAAATTAAATATTTAAAAGAAAACGTAAAAGGTATCGATAAAGCCATTTTATCTTGTCACTGCCACAACGATTTAGGCTTAGCAACAGCTAACTCTATTGAAGGTGTTATAAACGGTGCAAGACAAATTGAATGTACTATTAATGGTATTGGTGAGCGTGCTGGAAATACAGCTTTAGAAGAAGTTGTTATGATATTAAAGCAACATCCTTATTTAAACCTTGATACGAATATTAAAACCGAAATGCTATACGGTTTAAGCCATTTAGTTTCAGATAATATGGGTATTTACACGCAGCCAAACAAAGCTATTGTAGGTGCAAATGCCTTTGCTCACAGTTCAGGTATTCACCAGGATGGTGTGATTAAAAATCGTGAAACTTACGAAATTATAGACCCTAAAGATGTAGGAGTTACAGAATCGGCTATCGTTCTTACTGCAAGAAGTGGTAGAGCAGCTTTAGCCTATAGAGCAAAAAATGTTGGATACGAATTAACAAAGCTTCAATTAGATGAAATCTATCAGAACTTTTTAGATTTTGCAGATAAGAAAAAAGAAGTTGAAGATGATGACATCCACTATATTATAGAACACAGCAGATTATACAAAGAGATTGTCTCTGCTTAAAAACACGTAGCTTATGAAATTAAATATAGCTGTTTTACCTGGTGATGGTGCCGGTCCGGAAGTTACAGCTCAAGCCGTAAAGGTCTTGAAAGCTATTGCTATGGAATTTAACCATGTATTTAATTTTACCGAAGGTTTGGTCGGTGCAACTGCCATGCAAAAAACCGGCATCCCACTACCAGAAGAAACCTTAGATCTATGTGAGAACGCAGACGCCGTTTTATTCGGCGCTATTGGAAACACATCTTACGATTTAGACCCTAATGCTAAAGTAAGACCCGAGCAAGGTCTTTTAGGATTACGAAAATCGTTAGGTTTATATACCAATATCAGACCCGTGATTGCTTACGAAGAATTATTAAATAAATCGTCGCTTAAGAAAAGGCAAATTAAGGATACCAATATTCTTATTTACCGCGAGCTTACCGGTGGCATTTATTTTGGTGAAAAGTTTTTAAGTGATGATGGAAACAAAGCCTCGGACATTTGCGAATACAACCGCTTTGAAGTTGAGCGTATAACGCATTTAGCCTTTAAAGCCGCACAGTCCAGAAAACGTAAATTAGCATTGGTTGACAAAGCCAATGTGTTGGAAAGTTCGCGTTTATGGCGTAGAATAGTACAAGAGCTAGCCCCACAATACCCAGATGTAACCGTAGACTATCTTTTTATTGATAATGCCGCCATGGAGCTTATTATCAACCCAAGACAGTTTGATGTTATTTTAACCGAAAACATGTTTGGCGATATTTTATCGGAAGAAGCCAGCGTTATCGTGGGATCAATAGGATTATTAGCTTCAGCCTCCATTGGAGATAAACATGCCATGTTTGAACCAATTCACGGTGCGTATACAAAAGGTGCTAATAAAGGCATTGCTAATCCTATTGCCTCTATTTTATCGGCAGCCATGTTGCTAGAACATTTTGGACTAGATGATGAAGCAGCATTGGTTCGTGAAGGTGTAGACAAATCTATTAAACTACACATTACAACGCCCGATTTAAACACGAAATACGATCATATAACCACAACTAAGGTAGGAGACTTCATCGAGGATTTTATTAATAATCCTGATGAAACCAATCTAAACTTTACCAACATACATTTAGGGCAGTCCACAATCATTTGATTACTTTGAGTTAGTCACCAAAATTAAAATTATTGTAGTCCTTAAAAGCGCATAGTCTCCTATGCGCTTTTTTAATTTTATGCGCCAACCAAAAATCTCGAATAGCGTTTAAAAATTTTTTTAGATAAATAAACCGTAAGCAAACTTAAACCCACAGAATAAACCAGCAACAAAACGGTTCCTGAAATAATATTTAACGGCTCTATTTCATTAAATAACAACACCGATTTAAACAATGACAGAGAACTAAATAATATAAACCCATGTAAAAAATAAATAGCAAATGAATCTCTCGCTACTACATTAAGCCATTTTATTTGCCTGTATTCAAACTTCTTAAACACTAATAAGATTAAAACCGTAAAGCATAGCTTCTGAACGTAAAACAACGATTCTTTTAAAGAAACTTTTCCAAAATAATCCAACTGATTATTATACAAATAAAACAAGCTTAAAGTGCTTAAAATTGCTATTGCAAGAATCTGAAACTTATATGCTTTCAACTTGCCAAGTGTTTCATTTATATCGCTTCCCAACCACATGCCAAAAGCATAGGCTCCGGTAAAATACAGCATCGTTTCAAGCTTTAAAATATACTCATGAGCCATTTGAATTCTTGAAATTACAAGCGGCATCAAAACAATTAACAAGAATAATCCTTTTGTAAAATTACTTTTGTTTTGGAGCCAATCTAAAACCGGAGTAACTAAATACAGAAACACTAAAACAGGAATGTACCACATCACAAAATTGGCTTTCCCGTAAATTAAATTCCGAAAAGTTGTGCTAAGGTAAAATCCAAAATTCTCAAAAAAGCCTTCATGACTTTTAAACCTGATTTTAAGAAACGTAAAAATCAAGGTTAGAAAAATATAAGGCACAATAATGAACTTAAGCTTACTTACATAAAAACGCTTAAATCCTTTTGGTTTTAAAACACTGCTAAAAAGCAATCCCGAAATAATCGCAAAATAAATGGTGCTATCATGATAAAACACCTCGCTAATCATGACTAACAAATAGGATTCGTCGAAAACACCTCGTGCCCCTATAGTAGCAGCAGCAACAGCGTGACCAAATACGATAATTAAAATGGCCAAACCACGAAAACTATGCACATAACTTAAAAACGCAGACTCCTTGCTAGCCATAACCTTTGAATTAACATAAACAATATACGAAGCTTTTAAGCTTAACAGACAGCCTCCATAAAATAAAAAATCACATTAAAAAGCGATTAACTCTCTAATGTGATTTCATTTTTCATTGACCTAAAGGTTAGTTTATTCAGGAAACTTATCTCGAATTTTATCTAAACATAAGTTGTGAATACTACCTTCGTGTGTGTGTTTTTTTGAGGTATCCGGCACATAAGTTCCATCCTGAACTTGTCCACCAATTTTTTGATATGCCTCTCTAAAGGTTTGCCCTTCCACAACCAAGGTATTAATATTATCAACCGTAAATAAGTATTTATATTTTTCGTCGTTGATATCAATATCTTTTACAATAACTTGTTGAATAGAGAAATTGAAAATATCCAGAATATCTTTAATTTCTTCAAAAGCTGCAATCATATTTTCTTTTAACAACTGAAAATCACGATGATAACCACTTGGTAAATTATTAGTAATTAAAACCATTTCGGTTTGTAAAGCCTGAATTTTGTTACACTTACCACGAATCAATTCGAATACATCCGGATTCTTTTTATGTGGCATAATACTACTTCCGGTAGTTAACTCGTCTGGAAAAGAAACAAACCCGAAATTCTGACTCATATACAAACAAGTATCCATCGCGAAACGTGCCATGGTATTGGCTAAACTTCCTAAGGCTGCCGAAATAGTTCGTTCGTTTTTACCACGCCCCATCTGCGCTGCTACCACGTTGTATTTTAACGTCGCAAATTCCATTTCTTTGGTGGTAAATTCACGATCGATTGGAAATGAACTCCCGTAACCCGCAGCCGATCCTAACGGATTTTGATCTACCGTTTTTATGGCTGCATCAATTAAAAAGACATCGTCAATCATTTGCTCGGCATAGGCTGAAAACCATAACCCGAAAGACGATGGCATAGCCACTTGCAAATGTGTGTAACCCGGTAAAACTTTATCTTTATAAACCTCAGCCTGACTTAACAGCGTTTCAAAAAGCGTTTTCACTTTTTCTCTTACTAGACCTAAATTTTCCTTATAATATAAATGGCAAGCTACTAAAACCTGATCGTTTCTTGAGCGTGCGGTATGAATCTTTTTACCGACATCGCCTAAATTGGCTGTTAGTTCGTATTCAATTTTAGAATGTACATCTTCAAACTGAGCATCGATAACAAATTCTCCTGCTTCAATTTCATTCGCCAAAAGGTCTAAACCTCCAAGTAATTGCTCTAATTCAATAGTGGTTAAAATACCAATCTTATGAAGCATTTTGGCGTGTGCTTTCGATGCAATAACATCGTATTTTGCAATATGAATATCAATTTCCCTGTCGTTACCAACAGTAAATTGCTCTATTTTTTTATCGATTGATATACCTTTATCCCAAAGTTTCATTCTATCTCTGTTTATTTGTTTATTCGTTGATTTGTTTAAACGATTACCCGATTTAACAATTCAATATAAATATCTATGCCTTCTTCAATTTCATTCAGATAAATAAATTCATCTGCGGAATGTGAGCGCGTGCTGTCTCCTGGTCCTAATTTTAAGGACGGACAGCTTAACACCGCCTGATCTGATAATGTTGGCGACCCGTATGTTGTTCTTCCCATAGCAACACCTTCCTGAACTAAAGGGTGCTCTACCGGTATACAAGAAGAATTTAAGCGCAGACTTCTTGGTTTAATGCTTGTACAAGGCGATTGTGTTTGTAAAATTTCGGCGATTTCAGCATTACTGTAGGCATCATTAACACGAACATCAATTACCAAATCGACGTGACCTGGCACCACATTATGTTGCGACCCAGCATTAACCTGAGTAACCGTAAGTTTTACATCACCTAAAGCTTCAGACGTCTTTTCAAACTTAAAATCTTTAAACCATTGTAAAACTTCAATGGTATTATAAATTGAATTGTTGTCATTTGGATGCGCGGCGTGGCTCGGCGTTCCAGCCACAACAGCATCGAATACAACTAAGCCTTTTTCGGCCACCGCTAAATTCATTAAAGTCGGTTCTCCTACAATAGCCACATCTATTTTCGGGATGATAGGTAGCATACTGTTTAGTCCGTTTGGCCCGCTACTTTCCTCTTCCGCGGAAGCGACAATGACTAAATTATATTTTAAATCTTCTGTACTGTAAAAATAGGTGAAGGTTGCAATTAACGACACCAAACAACCTCCTGCATCGTTACTTCCTAATCCGTATAATTTACCGTCTTCAACAATGGCTTTAAACGGATCTTTGGTGTAAGCACTGTTAGGCTTTACCGTATCGTGATGTGAGTTTAATAGTAAGGTTGGTTTGCTCTCATCGAAATATTTATTAACTGCCCAAACGTTATTTTGGGTGCGCTTGCAATCTATATTATATCGCTTAAACCAATCTTCAATAAGCAATGCGGTCTGATCTTCCTCTGAAGAGAAAGACTGTGTTTCTATTAATTGTTTTAATAGATTTATTGCATCGTTTTTTAATTCTACTTCCGTCATTTTATAATGTTATGGCTGTAAAATTATCATTTTCCTGTGTCAACATCGAGGTATTTCCCATATTTATAGTTGCAACGCCATTATTAAGTGCATCGAAACAGTTTTCTAATTTTGGCAGCATACCATCGGCAATAATACCTTGCTCTAATAATTCACCATATAACTTGGTGTCTATGTGTTTAATAACAGAATTCTTATCGTTGATATCTTCTAAAACACCATTCAATTCAAAACAATAGTAAATAGATGTCTCGTATAATGCGCTCATTCCAATTGCTATTTGCGAAGTAATGGTATCGGCATTAGTGTTTAACAACTGTCCCTTACCATCGTGGGTAATGGCGCAAAAAACAGGTGTAAAATTAGCTTCAATTAATTTATTAACTGAATGATAAGCCACCGATTTTACATCGCCCACAAATCCGAAATCGACCTCTTTTACGGGGCGTTTATCTGAAGTAATACTGTTGGCATCGGCTCCGGTTAATCCAATAGCATCAATACTTAAAGCCTGTAGCTGGGCTACAATATTTTTGTTGACCAAACCACCATAAACCATGGTTATCACCTCTAATGTTTCGGCATCGGTAATACGACGACCGTTAACCATTTGCGATTCTATACCCAGTTTTGAAGCGATATGTGTCGCGCGTTTTCCGCCTCCATGCACTAAAATTTTCTTTCCTTCTAATCCTGAAAACAATTTTAAAAAGTCAGCTAAAGCGGAAGCATCTTCAATTATGTTTCCTCCTATTTTTACTATGGATAGTTTTTCTTTAGGCATTTTCCAATATTTTCTTTAATACTAATTGCGCTGCATAGGTTCTGTTATTGGCCTGCTGAATAACGATTGAACTATCGCTATCTAAAACAGCATCTTCAACAATAACATTGCGCCTAACCGGTAAACAGTGCATAAATTTAGCATCACCAATTTTATCTTTAGTAATCATCCAACTAGGGTCGGTATTAATTACTTTTCCGTAGTCTTCGTAACTACTCCAGTTTTTCACATACACAAAATCGGCATCTTTTAGAGCTTCTTCCTGATTGTGAATTACAGGGGTATCGCCAACAATGTCCGGACTTAAATTATACCCTTCTGGATTTGTAATTACAAAATCGACATCCATTTTCTGCATGGCCTGAGTAAAACTATTAGCTACCGCATGCGGCAAGGCTTTTATATGAGGCGCCCAGCTTAACACGACTTTTGGTCTGTCTTTTTTCTTGTATTCTGAAATGGTTATCGCATCGGTTAACGCTTGTAGCGGGTGGCCCGTAGCACTTTCCATATTAACTAAAGGTACAGAGGCATACTTTTTAAAAGCATTTAGAACTTCTTCACTTTCATCCTTAGTCTTATCGGTTAATGTTGGAAACGCTCTAACGGCAATAACATCGCAATATTGAGAAACCACGGCAGCAGCTTCCTTAATATGCTCGGCTGTATTTCCATTCATAACAGTTCCATCTCCAAACTCAATACCCCAGGCATCTCCGGAAACATTCATTACAATAGGATTCATCCCTAAGTTTAAGGCTGCTTTTTGAGTGCTTAACCGCGTACGCAAACTTGAATTAAAGAACAATAACCCAAGGGTTTTATTGCGTCCTAATTCAAGATGTTTTAACGGATCTTGTTTTAACTCTTTAGCTTCCTCAATCCAGGAATTGATGTCATCGATATCATGTATGGAGGTGTAATATTTCATCTGTATAGTTCTTTAGTTTTTTATTTAATCTTGGTAAACGGCACTTTGTTTTCGAAAGCATTCAGCATAAAACGATCTTCCAGTCCGTTAACAATCCAAGTCTCAATATTTGCTTTTTTGGCTACGGTGGCAGCTTCTATTTTTGATTGCATGCCTCCGCTTCCGTGTGATGATTTTGAATTAACAACTTCACTTTGTAAAGCTTCAAAATCTTCAACCAGTTCTATGGTTTTTGGCGTGCCATTTTCCATAGATTCTTTGGTATAAATACCGTTAGTATTCGTTGCTATAATGAATAAATCGGCATCTAAAAGCGATGCCGTTAAAGCACCTAGTTTATCGTTATCGCCAAATTTAATTTCATCGGTTGCAACCGTATCATTTTCATTAATGATGGGAATATAATTATTATTTACCAACACATTAATAGTATTAACAATGTTAGTTCTACTTTCTTCCTTTTCGAAATCGGAATACGATAACAAACACTGTGATGTTAACAACCCGTATTCTCTGAAAATCTCCTGATATATTCTTATTAAGTGCGGCTGACCGATAGATGCCAAAGCCTGTTTTACAAAAACATCCTTTTGCTTACTTTCCAGTTTCACAAATTGTTTAGCCACGGCAATGGCTCCCGAACTTACAATAACAAATTCGCAGGTATCTTTTAACTGGGCTATCTGACTTGCCAAATCCTCGATTTTTCCTCTGGAAATATTATCGGTTTCTTTAGTTAGCGTATTTGAACCAACCTTTAATAATATGCGTTTCTTTTTCATTCTACCGTATTTGTCCGTTACCGTAAACATACCATTTATTGGTTACCAAATGCTGTAAACCTATCGGACCACGTTGATGTAATTTATCTGTGCTAATGGCCAATTCTCCTCCAAGTCCTAACTGACCACCATCGGTAAAACGGGTTGATGCATTGTGGTAAACCGCTGCAGTATCTACATTTTCCATAAATACTTTCGCTTCATCCTCATTAGTTGTGATAATTGAAGATGAATGCCCTCCGGAATATTTATTAATCATCGCAATAGCATCCTGTGTTGAACCGATTTCAGCGATAGCGATTTTAAAATCTAAAAATTCTTGGTACCAGATATCGTCAGATTCTATAGCTTCAACACCTTCATATTTCGCTATGTTTTCATCACCTAAAATCTGAACATCAAAATTCTTTAATTCTGAAATTAATGTATTTATAAAGCTTTTCTTATTCGGAAGATTAGCATCAATTAACACTTTATCAAGTGCATTACACGCCGAAATTTTAGCTGTTTTAGCATTGATAATCACTTTTAATGCAATATCCAAATCGGCTTTTTTATGCACATACACAAAGTTATTTCCTCGTCCACTAATAATTACCGGACAGGTAGCATGCTGCTTTACAAAAGCGATTAAACGTTCACCGCCACGTGGCACAATTAAATCGACTTTTTGTGTTGGATTTTCTAAAAACGCCTGTGTTTCGGTTCTGTTGAATTGTAAATATTCTACCCATTGAGTCGACGCGCCATTAGCTTTTAAAGCCTCATGCCACAAATCAACAATTTTTAAATTAGAATCGGTAGATTCCTTTCCACCTTTAAGTAAAATTTTGTTCCCCGATTTAAAGGCAATTCCCGCTGCTTCAACGGTAACATCCGGCCGCGATTCGTAAATAATCAGCACCGTTCCGAAGGATGCTGTTTTATTATACACCTGCATGCCATTATCATGTTTGAAACTAAAACGCTCAACACCAACGGGGTCTGCCTGAGATGCCAAATGCGTTACCGAAGCAATCATTTCATCTACTTTAGCATCGTTCACTTTTAAACGATCGTACATGGAAATGTCATCACCGTCGTAAGCTTCCAGATCTCCTTTGTTTATTTTTATGAGGGCTGCTCGATCTCTTTCAAGCAATTCCGCCATGGTTAATAATACAGCGTTTCTTATTTCAATTGATAATAAGGTGTTCATTTTTTATATCCTTATGTGATTTCTCCTATCGGCGAAATGACACGTTATTTTTATACTTCAACCGCTTCTAGCTCCTTTTTTAAGGCCTTAAAAAACTGATCGATATGTTCCTTTTTAATCGTTAATGGTGGTAAAATTCTTAGTAACTTTTTATTTGAAGCACCACCAGTAAAAATATGATGATCGTAAATTAATTTCTTTCTTAAATCGCCCACTTCAAAATCGAATTCCAAACCAAGCATTAAGCCACGTCCTTTTATATTTTTTATCTGGGGAATGGTTTTAGCAACAGAAACGAAATACTCAGCCATCGCATTCACATTATCGATTAATTGTTCTTCTTCAATGGTATTTAAAACCGCCAAACCAGCTGCACATGCTAAATGATTACCACCAAAAGTGGTTCCTAACATACCGTATTTTGCTTCAATATCCGGATGAATTAAAATACCTCCAATAGGAAATCCATTACCCATACCTTTAGCAATTGAAATTACTTCCGGGGTCACATTATAATGTTGAAACGCGAAAAATTTCCCGGAACGTCCGTAACCAGACTGTACCTCATCGGCAATAAAATAGGTGTTATTCGCTTTACAAAGCGTATCAACCTGCTCGTAAAATTCGGAAGTAGCCTGATCTAATCCTCCAACACCCTGAATAAACTCTACGATAACCGCACAAACATCACCTTTTTCCAACTCGATTTTTACACCTTCAATATCGTTTAATTCAAGAATAGTTACCTCTTGCTGGGCATTGATTGGCGCTATAATACTTGGATTATCAGTTGCTGCTACAGCCGCCGAAGTACGTCCGTGAAAGCCATTTTTAAACGCCACCACTCGGGACTTTCCTGTTTTAAAAGAGGCTAACTTCAACGCGTTTTCATTGGCTTCGGCACCTGAATTACACAAAAATAAGTTGTAACCTTCACAACCAGAAAGTGCTTCCAACTTATCGGCCAATTCCACCTGGATTGGGTTTTGAATAGCATTTGAATAAAATCCTAAAGCATTCACCTGATTGGTAATCGCAGCCACATAATTAGGATGCGCATGACCAATAGAAATTACGGCATGACCACCGTAAAGGTCTAAATATTCCGTATTATTTTCGTCGTAAACGTGAATACCTTTCGCCGATACCGGCGTTACACTATATAATGGATAAACGTCAAATAATGGCATTTTAATTCTTTTTAATTTGATTAATTTTTTCGAATGAAGCTATAAGCCCCTGAATTAAGGCAGAGCTTAATCCATTATGTTCCATAGCATTCAAACCTTCTATCGTACAACCACTTGGCGTCGTTACCCGATCGATTTCCTGTTCTGGGTGTTTCCCGCTTTCAATTAATAAACTAGCTGCTCCATAACATGTTTGTGTTGCTAATTGGTGAGCTTCATGGGCTTCGAAACCTAACTGAATAGCCCCTTGTGTCGTAGCACGAACCAAGCGCATCCAAAACGCAATTCCGCTGGCGCAGATAACGGTTGCTGCCTGTATTAATTCTTCGGGAATCACCAATGTTGTCCCTAATTGATTAAAAATATCCTGTGCTAAACTCACTTTATCCTGAGCCTTATCGTTTGCCGAAATACACGTCATCGATTTACCAATAGAAATCGCTGTATTAGGCATGACACGCATGATATTTTTATCGCTTCCAATAATACTTTCAATCCTTGGGATTTCAACTCCGGCAGCCACAGAAATAACAATATGGTTTTGGGTAATCTTCCCTGAAACTTCTTCCAGAACCTTATCTATATGTTTGGGTTGTAAAGCGAAAATAACAATATCTGACTGCTCTACAGCCCACGAATTGTTGTTAGTCGTTTCAACGTTTTCAACGCCTTTAAACACCTCTAAGCTACTCGCCTTTCGGCTACTTAAATACAATGAAAAGGTGTTGTTTTTAATAAGTCCGTTTGCAATCGAACTTCCTAAATTACCGATTCCTATTACTGCTATTTTCATGTGTTGGTTAGTTCTTTTTATTAGAAATAAGTCGCTTTCAAGTTCAACCCAGTGGTTTCTTCAAGTCCGAACATTAAATTCATATTCTGAACCGCTTGTCCGGAGGCACCTTTTAATAAATTATCTATAATACTCGTAATTAATAATTTTCCGTTGTGCTTATGCAAATGAATCAAACACTTATTAGTATTAACAACTTGCTTTAAATGTAATTCATCATCGGAAACAAACGTAAATTCAGCATCCTTATAAAATTCTGTATAAAGTGCTTTTGCCTCTTCAACCGATCCTGAAAAATCGGTATAAAGCGTCGCGAAAATTCCCCTAGAAAAATTTCCTCGGTTTGGCATAAACAGAATATCTGAATCGAATCCGTTCTGTAATTGTTTCACCGATTGGTTAATCTCTCCTAAATGCTGATGGGTAAACGGTTTATAATACGAAAAGTTATTATCTCGCCACGCATAATGCGAGGTTGCAGACAGCGACGTTCCTGCTCCTGTAGCTCCGGTTACCGCATTAATGTGAACATCTTCATTTAACAATCCGGCATTCGCCAATGGTAACAAACCTAATTGAATAGCGGTTGCAAAACATCCTGGATTTGCAATGTAATTCGCGTTCTTTATAGTTTCTCTTTGTAATTCAGGCAGCCCGTAAACAAAGGTTTTTCCATTAAAAACTTTATCGTCTTCTAATCTGAAATCGTTTCCTAAATCGATGATTTTTGTGTTTTGAGAAAAGCTGTTTTCCGATAAGAATTTAACCGAATTACCATGCCCAAGACACAAAAACAACACGTCAACATCCGGATTTACCGTATCGGTAAACTCCAAATCCAGAGAACCCACAAGATCCTGATGAATTTTACTTATTTTATTTCCTGCGTTAGATGTACTGTATACAAAGTTAAGTTCTGCTTGTGGATGGTTGATTAGTAATCTAACCAACTCACCGGCAGTATACCCTGCACCACCAATAATTCCAACTTGAATATTTTTCATTTTTACTGTTTTTCAAACTCATCATTTAGGAACTGAAACAACACTTCGACTCCGCTCAGTGCGACAATTCAGGATGACAAGCTTTATTTCTATTTTAATTTGAATTTACCTGTTGATAAATCTTGTTCTGGTTTCCGAAGATTTTAATAAATCCTTTAGCTTCATCTGCCGTCCAGCCTTTATTCTCCTCGCCGTAGCTACCAAACTTCGCACTCATTAAATCATGCTCTGATGAAATACCATCTAACGTAAAGTGGTAAGGTTTTAATGTTACAGTAACATCGCCACTCACTTTATCCTGGCTGCTTTGTAAAAAGGCTTCCATATCTCGCATTACCGGATCTAAGTACAAGCCTTCGTGTAAATGCATGCCGTAGAAACTTGCAATATATTCCTTGTGTTGTAACTGCCATTTAGTAAGCGTGTGCTTTTCTAATAAGTGATGCGCTTTAATAGTGATTAATGCTGCAGCAGCTTCAAAACCAACACGACCTTTAATACCAACAATAGTATCACCCACGTGAATATCTCTTCCAATGGCATACGCCGAAGCTAAATTGTTTAGAGTCTCAATATTGATTTCAGGATCGTTTTCAATACCATTAACAGCTACCAACTCTCCTTTTTCGAAGGTTAATTTCACTTTTTCTTCTTCAGAATGTTTTAACTGAGATGGGTAAGCTTCACTTGGTAAAGGTTTTTCAGAAGTTAAAGTTTCAGATCCTCCAACACTGGTTCCCCAAAGTCCTTTGTTAATCGAATATTTTGCTTTTTCCCATGACATATCTATACCATTGGCTTTTAAATAGTCGATTTCTTCCTGTCTTGTTAATTTTTTATCTCTAATTGGCGTGATAATTTCAATATCTGGTGCCAAAGTTTGGAAAATCATATCGAAACGCACCTGATCGTTACCAGCACCCGTACTACCGTGAGCAATATACTCGGCATCAATACTCTTTGCGTACTCAATAATCTCAATAGCCTGAATAATACGTTCTGCACTTACAGATAACGGATATGTATTGTTTTTTAATACGTTTCCAAAAACTAAGTACTTTACTACTTTTTGATAAAACGTTGCTACTGCATCTATATTCTTATAGGTTGTTACACCCATTTTATAGGCATTTGCTTCAATTCTATCAATCTCGGCTTTGGTAAATCCACCGGTGTTTACACTTACCGCATGCACTTCAAATTCTTTTGATAAGCTTACTGCACAATACGAAGTATCTAACCCGCCACTATAGGCAATTACTAATTTTTTCATCTGCTATATTACTTTTGGTCTTTTTTTTTTAAGAACATGGTTTCCTTGATATGTTTTAATCTGTTGAAAACCTTTTCTTTCACTTTTTTCTGTTTTTCTAATTTTGATTTAGGGTCGTAAAGCATCCCTGTACACAAACACATTTTTCGGTTGGTTCTTGTTAAAACATCGTAATTTCTACAAGTCTGACAACCATCCCAAAATGTTGAATCGTCGGTTAACTCAGAAAATGGCACAGGTTTATAACCTAAATCACTGTTCATTTTCATAACGGCTAAACCGGTTGTTATACTAAAAACTTTAGCATCAGGAAATTTAGTTCTTGAATGCTTAAAAATTTTGTGTTTTATCTTTTTTGCCAAACCCACATTTCTGTAATCAGGATGTACAATTAATCCTGAGTTGGCCACAAACTTACCATGTCCCCAAAGTTCTATATAACAAAACCCTGCAAACTTTTCGCCTTCCAAGGCTATAACCGCATTTCCATTTTCCAATTTTTTTGTGATATATTCTGGAGTACGTCTGGCAATACCTGTCCCTCTTACAGCGGCTGATTCAGCAATGGTTTCGCAGATAATTTCTGCGTATTTAGCATGTGATTTATTGGCAATTAATACCTCAATGTTTTTCATAAACCAATCTAGGTTATAAATAAAATGTTATGATAATAAATATTTGTTGCTTGTCTTTAGAATCCGAATAAAATTACTAGAATAAACCTAAAAACACAACATAACACACTGCAAGTGAGTTAAATTTAGGTAAAGTTAAATGGATTCTTTTTTGTTGAAGAAGCAGGGCACACCTACCTCGAAATAAATTATTAAACCCTCAAGGGACGGCGAAAACGACGTGCAGGAATAAATGCGTTAAAACTTATGTTCAAAGACTGAACATTTAAAAATGTAAAAATATAATTTGTCGTTTTCATAATAGTAACTCTAAATCGTCGGCGTTAGCCCCTTTCGTTAACTAGATGATGCAATATTACATAAAATTTTTAATCCAAATTATTACATTTCTTAAAAAGCATGTAATTTTCACAAAAATTAATAATATATTCAATTTTACTTTATTTTGCACATAAATAACTCAACATAAAGCAATTTCATTAAGAATTCAACAAAGAATCCTATTAGCTACTTCACTAAAATCTTGAGTAAACGCAAAAAATAAATACTCAATCTCACATATTGCTTTATTTATATATTTGTTTAGAAACAACTAACTCCAAAAAATTTAATTAAATACTACGTGAAAAGCAACTTTATACTCTTTCTAATTGCTATTTTTTATTCATTTAATTTATCGGCTCAAAATCAAATTATTAATAGAACAAACTCCCCTTATCTAGCTCAAAAAAATATGACAAAACAACTTACCGCCCTTTTCTTCCTTTTAATTTGTTCTTTCCATTCAATCAACGCACAATGGTCTGTACGTGGTAATAAAACGGATAAAAACGCCAGATGGAACCATATACAATTATTTAGCGAAGCAGAATGGGATTCCAGTAATTTTGCTTCTGAAAAAGACATGCAATGGTTCAATGATGCTCGATACGGCATGTTTATTCATTTTGGCCTTTCAACTTATATTAAAAAAGACCTTAGTTGGGGTATGTGCTACACAAGAAAAGCGCCTGATGGCGGTCATGGTCCTATTGCAGACTCCGTTTGGGTTACCTATCCTGAACACTTTAAATTTGAAAATTTCGACGCCAAAAAGTGGGTTAAGATTGCCAAAGATGCAGGCATGAAATACATTGTAACCATCGCTAAACATCATGATGGTTTTCATATGTGGGATACAAAATATTCAGATTTCAAGGTTACAAATACGCCTTTTGGAAGAGATTATTTAAAAGAAATCGCCGATGCCTGTCATGAAGCAAACATGAAATTTGGAATCTATTATTCGCAACGTGATTGGTATCATCCAGATTACGCACCTATAGACACAACGTTGGTTGTCCGTCAAAAAGAAGCACCCTATTTTAACGCTAAGCCAGGTGTTGAAAAAGTCCTTCCAGGACCTACACACGATAAATACAAAGCATATCAATTCAATGTAGTCAAAGAATTATGCACGAATTACGGCAAAGTGGATATTTTTTGGTTTGATGCTTCTTGGTGGGGTGGTATGTTTACTGCTGATATGTGGGATTCTGAAGAATTAACCAGAATGATACGTAAATTACAACCAGGAATTATAATTAACAATCGTGCTTCAATTCCTGGAGATTTTGATACGCCTGAACAAAAAATTGGCATGTACCAGGAGCGCCCTTGGGAAAGTTGCATTACACTAACACATTCCTGGTCTTATTCTGGAACACCACCAAAATCAAAAGAAAAAATCATAAAAATGATAACGTCTACTGCCTGCGGAAATGGTAATATGCTTTTAAGTTGGGGTTCACAATGGAATGGTGCATTTGATGATGTCGAGGTAGAACGATTGGAAGACGTTGGCCAATGGATGAAAACCTACGGACAATCTATTTACAATACTAAAGGAGGCCCTTGGTATCCTCAAAAATGGGGAGGGAGCACGCACGAAGACAAAACCATTTATTTACACATTACCGACAAATCGCTTAATTCATTAAAGCTGCCTGCAATACCCTCAAAAATAAAAAAAGCCCAATTACTTACAGGTGGAGAAATAAGTTTCACTCAAAACAAATCGGAAATTGTTTTTAATCTTTCAAAAGCGAACAAAAACGAAGAAACCATTATTATCGAGCTTACATGCAAAGAAACAATTACCGAAATGTCTGGAGACGCTTTGTCTAACTCCTTATTTTCAGACCCTTTATACGGCAATATTATTTCGGATAATGGGACCTTCACAATAAGTTCACAATCTCAGGAAGACGATTCTAGTTTCCATAATTTATTATTTTCAAACAAACTATTTAACAGCCCTTTTGCTTTTCATAGTAAAGAAGAAAAAGAAGCATTTGCAATTATAGATTTAGGAAAAAATTATCAAGTTAAAGGTATCGATATTTTTAATCAGAAACATTATTTAACCAACGATCTTAATTTTAGTGTCTTTACTTCAATAGATGGTGAAAACTGGAACAAAATTGAAGATAAAAAAGGAAGCTTTTATCATTGGGAAGTTCCGGTAACCCAGTTTAATGCCGGTATTGAATTACCAGGAATTAAAGGACGCTACATAAAAATTTCTGTAGAGTCCTCCTCTACTGCTGCCCTTCATTTAAAAAAATTACAAGTTTACGGTTCTGAAATTAACGAATAAAAAACTCAGGGATATCTAAAATTGAAACGTATTAAAAACAAAACCAACCTTAATTTTTAAAATATTTTACATGAACCTTATAAAATATACTTTACTACTTTTATTTCTTTCAATACAAGTGCTGGTAGCACAAACCGAAGTTCCAATTCCAACACAAGCTCAATTAGATTGGCAAGATGCCGAATTGGTTGCTGTTTTTCACTACGATCTCCATGTATTCGATAACAAACAATACAACCAAAAAATCAACAGAATTACACCGGTTGAGGACATCAATATTTTTAACCCTAAACAACTTGATACCGACCAGTGGATTAAATCGGTTAAAGATGCTGGTTGTAATTTAGCGATTCTTACCGCAACGCACGAAACCGGTTTTGCCTTATACCAAAGTGATGTTAATCCATACTGTTTAAAAGCTGTAAAATGGAAAGATGGAAAAGGCGATATTGTAAAAGATTTTGTTGAATCTTGTAGAAAATACGGCGTAAAACCAGGTATTTATATTGGTATTCGCTGGAATTCGTTCTATGGCATTCATGATTTTAAAGTTCAGGGGACAGGCGAATTCGCCGAGAATCGTCAAAAACATTACAACCGTATGTGTGAAGGTATGGTAGACGAACTGATGTCTCGATATGGCGATTTGGCTATGGTTTGGTTTGATGGTGGTGCTCATGGTCCCGAACAAGGTGGAGCCGACATTTTACCTATTGCTGAAAAACATCAAAAAAATATTATTTTTTATCACAACACACAACGTGCAGATATTCGTTGGGGAGGTAGCGAATCTGGAAAAGTACCTTATCCTAGTTGGGGCACTTACCCATTTCCTTACTCGCATTCTACCAATCAAAAGGTCATTTTTAAAAACAATTTCGAGTTATTAAAGACAGGAGATCCTGATGGCAAATATTACATGCCAGCCATGAGCGATGCCCCGCTTAGAGGTTATAACGGGCGCCATGAATGGTTTTGGGAACCGAATGACGAAGAACACATTTTCCCTTTAGAACACCTAATAGACATGTATTACAACTCGGTTGGACACAACAGCTCTCTTATTTTAGGCATTACCCCAGACCCGAACGGACTAATTCCTGAGCCTGATGTAAAACGTCTAAAGGAATTTGGAGATGAAATCAATCGTAAGTTTTCAACCCCGGTTGGAACAACATCTGGGAACAAATCTAAACTAATTATAAAGCTTTCAAAAACTCAAAACATTAATCAAATTGTCTTGACCGAAAACATTGCCATTGGAGAACGTGTGAGAGCTTTTGTTTTGGAAGGAAAAACTAAGGAAGGCTGGAAAACTATTTTTGAAGGCTCTTGTATTGGGCATAAATTTATCCATAAGTTTGATGAGCTAAATGTTTCACAAGTGCGTTTAAAAATTACCGAATCTAAAGGAAATCCGGAAATTAAATCTTTTGAAGTTTTCAGCACAGACAACTAAAACAATATTCTACATACAAAAAAAATCGAGGGCAAAACCCTCGATTTTTTTCATCTAATTATATCATTTTTTACAAAATATAATCGGTACTTATAAAATTAGACACCTTTTTATCCAGAAGTTCATTTAAAATGGCTCTGTTGTAATCGTTATCTTTTGAAGCTACAAAAGTTCTAATAGAGAACGAACGTAACGCATCATGTACACTTAAGGTACCATAAGCCGAATCCTTTCTTCCTGTAAACGGATAAACATCGGGGCCGCGTTGGCAAGAACTGTTTAAATTCACACGACAAACTAAATTTACCAAAGTATCAATAAGCGGCGCTAACGTATGTACATTTTTACCAAACAAACTCACTTGTTGCCCATAGTTCGATTCTGCCATATCATCTAAAGGTTCTTCTATATCTGAAAATGATATCACTGGAATTACTGGTCCAAATTGTTCTTCCTGATATACACGCATCTCCTTATTTACAGGATAAAGTACAGCAGGATAAATAAAATTTTCTGTTGTTTCCCCGCCCTTTTCATTTAAAATAGTCGCTCCTTTCTCTAAAGCGTCATCAATTAATTCCTGAATGTAAGCTGGTTTTTCAACTTCCGGCAGAGGGGTTAATTTAACACCAGCTTCCCAAGGATTTCCAAATTTTAATTGATCCACTTTATAGGAAAAACGTCTGTTAAACTCTTCAGCTACCGATTCATGAACATACACCACTTTCAATGCCGTACAACGTTGTCCGTTAAAAGATAATGTTCCAGCAATACACTCTTCAACTGCTAAATCTAAATCGGCATCTGGTAAAATAATCGCCGGATTCTTGGCTTCCAACCCTAAAACCATACGTAACCTATTCCCTTTAGGGTGTTGCGATTGTAAAGCGTTAGCCGATTTACTGTTACCAATTAACGCCAAAACATCAATTTTTCCAGATTGCATGATTGGCGTTGCCAAAGTACGTCCGCGACCATACACAATATTAACTACGCCTTTTGGGAAACTACTTTGAAAAGCTTCTAACAGCGGAGTTATTAATAACACACCGTGTTTTGCAGGTTTAAAAATCACCGTATTCCCCATGATTAACGCAGGAATAAGCAATGAAAATGTTTCGTTTAACGGATAATTATAAGGCCCTAAACATAACACCACTCCTAGTGGTCCACGACGAATATGTGCATAAACGCCTTCGCTTTTTTCAAACTTTGCAGAATCGCGATCAATTTGTTTATAAGCTTCAATGGTATCGTAAATATAATCTACAGTTCTGTCGAACTCCTTTTGAGAATCTGGCAGGTTTTTACCTATTTCCCACATTAAAAGTTTTACAATTTCTTCGCGCTTGGTCTTCATCTGCTCGACAAACTTGGTCATGCAAGCAATTCTATCAATCACTTTCATTGTTGGCCATAACCCCTGACCTTTATCGAAAGCTTCTAAAGCAGAATTAAGAGATTCTGCAGCTTCCTTTTCACCTAATTGAGGTACTGTTCCTAACAAGGTAGGCTTATAATCTTCGGTAGAAGAAATAGTAGAAAAAACTTCTGCCGTTTCTCCGTGCCATTCTTTTAGTTCACCGGAAACTAAATAACTATTTTGATGGATTAATGAGGTAATTCTATATTGTTCAGGTATTTCTGAAAATTTCGTCTTCATAGGTTAATCGATTTCACATTAAAAACTATGAATAAAGGTACTCATATTTTAGCTAATAATATTTTCAAAAATCAATATTAAGGATAGAAATATTGCATTTTCAGCATAAAAATGAAACCTCGAAAAAATGCACAGAACGATAACGTTTTCGGTTAAATAAAAAGCAATAAAAAAGCCGCATTTTAATGCAGCTTTTTCACACTAGAAACTGAAACAAATCAGGTTTATTATTCAAATAATCTCCAAAGAAATTACGTTGTTTCATTTTGGTAATTAAAGGTTCCAAATCGTCGGATGATTTTAATTGAATACCTACCACAGCAGAACCATTTTCCCGATTAGTTTTCTTGGCATACTGAAAAAAGGTAATATCGTCGCTAGGTCCTAAAATATCAACCACAAATTCTCGTAAAGCTCCTGCACGTTGCGGGAATTTCACAATAAAATAATGCTTTAAGTTAGCATATAATAATGCACGTTCCTTAATTTCGGCGGTTCGGGTAATATCGTTATTACTACCACTCACTACGCAAACCACGTTTTTACCTTTAATTTCCTCTGCATAAAAATCTAATGCCGAAATACTCAAGGCTCCTGCAGGTTCAACTACAATAGCATCTTTATTATAAAGTTCTAAAATAGTTTCACAGACTTTACCTTCGGGTACCGTAATCACATCATGTAAATTAGCTTTACAGATTTCAAAAGTTAAATCCCCCACACGCTTTACTGCAGCGCCATCAATAAACTTTTCTATCTCGTCCAATTCGGTATTAACCCCATTCTCAATTGAAACTTTCATCGAAGGTGCACCTTCCGGCTCAACTCCTATAATTTTAGTATCTGGAGACAAAGTCTTAAAAACCGTTGATAACCCAGAAGCCAGTCCGCCACCGCCAATGGCAATAAAAACATAATCAATAGACTCGGTTGCTTGCTCTAAAATTTCAAGACCGATGGTGGCCTGACCTTCAATTACTTTCTCATCATTAAAAGGATGTATAAATGTCTTTTTCTGCTCCTCGCATTCTTTCATGGCAGCATTATTCGCATCATCAAATGTATCGCCAATCAGTTTGATTTCAATATAATCTTCACCAAACATTTTTACCTGCTCTACCTTTTGGTTTGGTGTTGGCGCAGGCATATAAATACTCCCCTTAATTTTTAATAATTTACAAGATAATGCCACACCCTGCGCATGATTTCCGGCACTGGCACAAACCACCCCATTAGCAGACTCTTCGGCCGTTAACGAACTTATTTTATTATAAGCCCCACGGATTTTATACGAACGTACCTGCTGTAAATCTTCGCGCTTTAAAAGTATGTTAGCATCAAATTGTTTTGAATACCTTAAGCTAGGGCCTAAAGGCGTAACTGCCGATACTTTTTTAATGGTATCGGCAGCTACTTTAACTTTATCTATGCTAGGAAAATAAGTCGTTTTCCCTTTTTCCATAAATGCTTTTTTTTAGATTTCCACCTTCGTGGAAACACATATTAAACGATTGGCTTCATAGCCGTCATAGATGCTCTTAAGAACGCTCCAACCTTTTCAACAGGATGATTTCTTAACGCTTTATTAACCGCTATTAACTTCGCGTTATCAACACCTTTACCATTATCTTTAGCATACGCTTTACCAATAACATCGGTATCGATTTTTGTCATGAAATCTGCTAATAATGGCTTACAAGCATGGTCGAATAAGTAACAACCGTACTCAGCAGTATCAGAGATTACAGAGTTCATTTCATATAATTTACGTCTTGCAATCGTGTTTGCAATAAGTGGTGTTTCGTGTAACGACTCGTAGTAAGCCGAAGCATCGATGATACCTGAATCGGTCATAGCTTCGAAAGCTAATTCTACACCGGCTCTTACCATAGCAACCATTAACACACCGTTATCGTAAAACTCTTGCTCAGAAATTTCAACATCACCAGCAGGCGTTTTTTCGAAAGCTGTTTCGGCTGTAGCCGCTCTCCATGTTAATAAGTCTTTATCTCCATTTGCCCAATCAGCCATCATACCTGCAGAGAAACGACCTTCCATAATGTCATCCATATGCTTTTGGAATAACGGACGCATAATGTCTTTTAGTTCTTCTGAAAGTTCGAATGCTTTAATTTTAGCAGGATTTGAAAGTCTGTCCATCATGTTAGTGATACCACCATACTTAAGACCTTCAGTGATAGTTTCCCATCCGTACTGGATTAATTTAGAAGCATAACCAGCATCGATTCCTTTTTCAACCATTTTATCGAAACAAAGAATAGATCCTGTTTGTAACAAGCCACATAAAATGGTTTGCTCACCCATTAAATCAGATTTTACCTCAGCCACGAAAGAAGACTCTAACACACCTGCTCTGTCACCACCTGTTGCAGCAGCATATGCTTTAGCTTGTGCCCATCCTTTACCTTCCGGATCGTTTTCAGGGTGAACGGCGATTAATGTTGGTACACCGAAACCTCTTTTATACTCTTCGCGAACCTCTGAACCTGGACACTTAGGCGCTACCATGATTACAGTTAAATCTTCACGAATTTGAGTTCCTTCTTCAACAATGTTAAATCCGTGAGAATATGATAATGTTGCTCCTTTTTTCATTAAAGGCATTACCGCGTTTACAACACTGGTATGTTGCTTATCTGGAGTTAAGTTTAATACTAAATCTGCCGTTGGAATTAACTCTTCGTATGTTCCTACATTAAATCCGTTATCTGTTGCATTTACAAACGATTTGCGTTTTTCAACAATCGCCTCAGCACGTAAAGCATAAGAAATATCTAATCCTGAATCTCTCATGTTTAACCCTTGATTAAGTCCTTGCGCACCACATCCTACGATAACAATTTTTTTGCCTTTTAATGCATTTACACCATCTTCAAATTCTGAAGAGTCCATAAATCTACACTTCGATAATTGGTCTAATTTATCTCTTAACGAAAGTGTGTTAAAATAATTTCCCATTTTTAATTTCTAGTTATTATGATTATTGAATGCCATAAGCATATCGGTTACTCTCATTTCGTCTTTTGTTACTGCAATACGTCCGGCACGCACAAACTGCATGATACCAAACACATTTAAATCTCTGCGTAATGACTCTATTTCATGTCTTCTTCCAGATTTCTCTAAAACAAAAAACTCTCGGTTTACGGTAACAATTCTTGAATTGCTATCCTTAATAATATTTTGAATTTGCGGCTCTTCGAATAATAATGCCGACTTGATTTTAAACATACAAGACTCAGTATAAATCGTTTGTTCATCAGTATGATAATACGCACGAATAACCTCCACTTGTTTTTCAAACTGCTTCACTATTTTGGCAGCCTGAGCTTCTGTAATATTGACAACAATAACAAATCGGAACACATCATCGATTTCAGATTGTGATGTTGTTAAACTTTCAATATTTATATGTCTACGCTGAAAAATTGCCGAAACACGGTTTAGTAAACCAATGTTATTTTCGGTGTAAAGCGAGATTGTAAATGTTTTTATTTCTTCGTTCATTTTTTCTGATTATTTAGCTTAAACGCACATCTGAAACCGAAGCTCCTGTTGGAACCATAGGGAATACATTATCCTCTTTTTCTACACATACTTCAAGGAAATAAGCGTCTTTTGAAGCAATCATTTCTTTAACAGCATCTGCCAGTTCCTCTCTCTTCTTCACACGTTTTGCATCAATGTGATAGCCTTTTGCAATCGTTACAAAATCAGGATTAGTCATTTCGGTAGACGCATAACGCTTATCGAAGAATAACTGTTGCCACTGACGCACCATTCCAAGGAATTCATTGTTCAGTACCACAATCTTAACAGGTACTTTAGTCTGGAAAATAGTTCCTAACTCCTGAATATTCATTTGGAAACCACCGTCACCAATTATCGCAACCACTTCGCGGTCTGGCGCCGCCATCTTCGCTCCAATAGCTGCTGGCAACGCAAACCCCATAGTTCCTAAACCACCCGAAGTAATATTACTTTTTGAAACTTTAAAATCGGCGTAACGGCAAGCAATCATCTGGTGCTGACCAACATCGGAAACTACCGCTGCATTACCTTTAGTTTCTTCATTAATTTGTCTTAACACCTCGCCCATCGTTAAACCTTCCTTAACCGGATGTAGATCACCTTTTATAACTTTTTCGAACTCTATAGCATATAAATCTTTGAATTCTTGTAACCAGGCATCATGAGATTTTGCCTCTAAAAGCGGTAATAACTGCGCTAAACTATCTTTAGAATCGCCTATTACAGCAACATCGGTTTTTACGTTTTTATCAACCTCTGCCGGGTCAATATCAAAGTGAATGATTTTTGCCTGCTTTGCGTAAGAATCTAATTTTCCAGTAACACGATCATCAAATCGCATCCCTATAGCAATTAACACATCACACTCGTTAGTTAATTTATTTGGCGCATAATTTCCGTGCATTCCCACCATTCCAATATTTAATGGATGAGAGGTTGGAATTGCCGAAGCCCCTAAAATGGTCCAGGCTGCAGGAATACCAGCCTTTTCAATAACCGCTTTTAGTTCTTCTTCTGCTTTACCTAAAATAACGCCTTGTCCCCAAACAATCATAGGTTTTTTAGCTGCGTTAATTAAATCGGCTGCAGCCTGAACATCGGCAGGATTGGTTTTAGGCACTGGAATATAACTACGCACACCTTTACATGGCGTGTATTCAAAATCTAATTCACCCACTTGCGCATCTTTAGTAATATCGACAAGCACAGGTCCCGGACGACCACTTTTAGCTATATAAAATGCTTTAGCTAAAGCCTTAGGAATATCGGCAGCTTTAGTTACCTGACAATTCCATTTAGTCACCGGTGTAGAAATACCAACAATATCGGTTTCCTGAAACGCATCACTTCCTAACAGATGAGAAAACACCTGACCAGTAATACAAACTATTGGCGTAGAATCGATTTGTGCATCAGCAATACCCGTAATTAAATTGGTTGCTCCCGGCCCTGATGTTGCCATCGCGACCCCGACTTTACCAGAAATACGAGCATAACCTTGAGCTGCGTGAGCCGCTCCTTGTTCGTGCCTCGTTAAGACGTGATGAATCTGGTCTTGGAACTTGAACAATTCATCATAAACAGGCATAATAGCTCCTCCCGGATATCCGTAAAGGATGTCTACACCTTCTGCAATTAAGCTTCGTACCACAGCTTCGCTTCCTGAAATACGCATTGTTTTACTTGCCACTTCTTGTGTTTTGTTTTCAGTTTGTGTATTCATAATTCACAATTTATATATGTGAGATTTCCGCTTTCGCGGAAATGAAAAATCTAATTAAAATGCGTCAGTTACACAGCCTTTTGAAGCAGAAGCCACCGATTTCGCATATTTATATAATATTCCTTTTTTGTGTTTTAATTCCGGAGCAACCCAAGCCGCTTTACGCTTAGCCAGTTCTTCTTCAGAAATTAATACATTAATAGAATTATCTTCCGCACTAATTCTGATACGATCTCCGGTTTCAACCAAACCAATAGCTCCTCCGGTTTGTGCTTCAGGCGTAATGTGCCCAACAACAAATCCGTGTGTACCACCAGAGAAACGCCCATCGGTAATCAAAGCCACCGATTTTCCTAAACCAGCACCCATAATTAAAGAGGTTGGTTTTAACATTTCCGGCATACCAGGTCCACCTTTAGGACCTACATAACGAATAACAACAACATCGCCTTTTGCAACTTCCCCATTAGAAATACCAGTGTTTGCAGCTTGTTCACCATCGTAAACCACCGCTTTACCTTCAAATACCAATCCTTCTTTTCCTGAGATTTTAGCCACAGCACCTTCTTCAGCTAAGTTTCCGTAAAGGATTTGTAAATTTCCTGAAGATTTTAAGGCTTTATCTGTTGGGTAAATAACATCTTGCTCATCATCAAACTGAAGCGGCTCAACATCTTTTAAGTTTTCAGCTAAGGTTTTACCGGTAACAGTCATACAATCGCCGTGTAAATAGCCGTTATCTAATAAATACTTCATAACAGCTGGTGTGCCACCAATACCGTGTACATCTTCCATTAAGTATTTACCACTTGGTTTTAAATCGGCAATTAAAGGTGTTCTATCACTAACACGTTGAAAATCCTCTAAAGTAAATTCTATATCTGCAGCATGAGCAATTGCCAAGAAGTGTAATACCGCATTGGTAGAACCACCAAGCGCATTTACAATAGCAATTGCATTTTCAATAGATTTTTTAGTAATGATATCTAAAGGTTTTAAATCTAATTCCAATAGATTTTTAATCGCAATTGCGGTTCTTTCGCTTTCCGATAATTTGTTTGGATTCTCAGCTGGTATAGATGAATTATAAGGCAAAGCGAACCCCATACACTCTATAGCCGAAGCCATCGTGTTTGCCGTATACATACCTCCGCAAGCTCCTGCTCCTGGAATCGCACTTTTTATTATTTCTCGGTATTCTTCCTCATCAATCTCTCCTGCTACTTTTTGCCCTAAAGCTTCAAATGCCGAAACAATATTTAATTTTCTTCCTTTATAGTTTCCTGATGCGATTGTTCCACCGTACATCATGATTGACGGACGGTTTAAACGTAACATAGCAATTACAGCTCCCGGCATATTTTTATCACACCCTACCACAGAAATAAGTGCATCGTAACTTTGAGCATTCATAACCGTTTCAATAGAATCTGCTATGATATCACGAGAAGCCAAAGAATAATTCATTCCGGAGGTTCCCATAGAAATACCATCACTTACACCAATAGTATTAAACCCTAAACCGACTAATCCTGCAATATTACACTCAACCTTGACCTCATCTTTAAGACTATTTAAGTGCATATTACAAGGGTTACCATCGTAACCTGTACTTGCAATACCCACCTGAGCTTTTTTCATATCCTCATCGGTTAACCCAACCGCATATAGCATAGCCTGTGATGCCGGCTGAGATTCATCTTGCGTAAGTCGTTTACTGTGTTTATTAAGTTCTTTCATTTTTATTAAAGATATTCTACAATCTATCCTTTATTTTATTTAATACTTTATCTTTTTAAGATTTACTTTATAAATAGTCTAACTTTTCGAATTGAAGTTCGAAAGTAAACCATTAGGTTTTTTAATTCTTATTTCCTTTAATTTTCAAGGTTAAATCCATTACCCTAAAAAACTATTCAAACATCTGATTATCAATAATTTAATTAGATATTTTTATGATGTCCAAAAATTAAAATAATTGCATAAAAAAAGCCTCCCAAATTGGAAGGCTTAATATTTTCTTATACAAAAGTTTTAACAATAGCCTCCCAGTCCCTGTGAAATAATCACAATGACAATAATAGAAATGCTAATTAAAATCTGGTTTCTCATAATTCCTGAACAACAAATATTTAAAATATTTATTTAAACTCCAATTAAATCCTTAAAAAAATCAAAAGTAATTCTCTATTCCTTATTATTTTTTTACTTTTGCCCTCGAAAAATAACAGAGGAAAGATTTGACTGATTGCAACCTCTTTGTATAACCTTATTTTTTTAAACAATTAAAAATGAGATTAATGCAAGCAAAAATGCTAAAGGCAGTGTAAACTTCCTTCGACGTTATCCGTCAAATCTTAGTATAAAAATAGTTTTATGGCATATTTATTTACTTCGGAAAGTGTTTCTGAAGGCCACCCAGATAAGGTTGCTGACCAAATTAGCGACGCTTTAATTGACAATTTTTTAGCTTTTGATAAAGAGTCGAAAGTAGCATGTGAAACTCTTGTAACTACAGGTCAGGTTGTTCTTGCCGGTGAGGTTAAGTCACACACCTATCTTGACGTTCAAAAAATTGCAAGAGATACAATTAACAAAATTGGATACACTAAAGGCGAATATATGTTCGACGGAAACTCTTGTGGTGTATTTTCTGCAATTCATGAACAGTCTGACGATATTAATCGTGGTGTAGACAGAGCTTCTAAAGAAGAACAAGGTGCAGGAGACCAGGGAATGATGTTTGGTTACGCCACTAACGAAACCGAAAACTTCATGCCTTTGGCTCTAGATTTATCACACTTACTTTTAACTGAATTAGCAGCTCTAAGACGTGAAAACAAAGACATCACTTATTTAAGACCAGACTCTAAAAGCCAGGTAACGATTGAATATAGTGATGATAATGTTCCGCAACGCATCGATGCAATTGTAATCTCTACGCAACACGACGATTTCGCTGATGACGATACCATGTTAGCTAAAATTAGAAAAGACATTGTAGAGATTTTAATTCCTCGTGTTATCGCTAAATTACCAGAGCAAATTCAGGCTTTATTTAACGATGATATCAAATATCACATTAACCCGACTGGTAAATTCGTAATTGGTGGACCACACGGTGATACCGGACTTACAGGTCGTAAAATTATTGTAGATACTTACGGTGGAAAAGGTGCACACGGTGGTGGTGCTTTCTCTGGAAAAGACCCAAGTAAAGTAGACCGTAGTGCTGCTTATGCAACGCGCCATATTGCTAAAAACTTAGTTGCTGCTGGTGTAGCCGACGAAGTTTTAGTACAGGTAAGTTATGCGATTGGTGTAGTTGAACCAATGGGTATTTTTATTAATACCTATGGAACTTGTCCGTTTAACATGACCGATGGTGAAATCGCTGAAAAAGTTTCTGAAATATTCGACATGCGACCATTTGCTATCGAAGAGCGTTTAAAACTAAGAAACCCTATTTATAGTGAAACTGCGGCTTACGGACACATGGGACGCACTAATGAAATCGTAACAAAAACCTTCACCCAACCTACAGGTGAAAGTGTTACTTTAGATGTGGAATTATTCACATGGGAAAAATTAGACTATGTAGATCAAGTGAAAGCAGCTTTCAACTTATAATCTGCAATTCCTTATAAAAATTAAAAAACTCCGTAACTTTAAACTTACGGAGTTTTTTATTTCTATACATTTCATCATGCTACACAAATTAACCCTTCTACTTATTTTAGCAATCACCTTAAACTCATGCGCCACAAAAAAAACATGGTTGAGTAATACTGCACAAAGTAAGATTACCTATAAAACACATGAATCTAAAACTCCTGTTCAAGATGTTAATGGAAACTATCTAACCATTGTTTACCTTGAAAATTTAGGATTTAAAAAGCTTGGCGGTTACACAAATTCTGAAAACGTAAAATGGCTGTTAAACCAAGGATATCGGGTTATTGAATTAAACTACAAGAACAATCCAAACGCCATTGCCTCAAAAATCAATCAAGATATTATTGTTATAAATAACGCTTTAGCGGAAGGTAATTTTTGCGGATTTAGCGATTGCTCAAAAATTCAATCATATATATTATTCGAAGGCTACCGAATAAAACGAAATATACCTTATTTTAAAGATGACCCAACGGTTTATAACCGACCTGACCAATACACTGAAGGTGATATGCTAAATATGGATATTATATACCCGGCTAATCCTTCAAAAGAAGTGCCGACTATTTTATCCTTTTCGTATAGTAACAGCTATGCTACGTTCAACAAAGAGAAAAACACTTTAACCGACGACCATAAAAACCTGAGAACCTTTTTACCGTATACATTTTCCGGTTTTAATGATTCATTTCTACAAGGCGCCCCTGCTCATGGTTTGGCATGGGCTATTGCCGATCACCCAAAATACTGTTCATGGGGAAGCGGCAAACCCAAAGAGGGACCAAACGACACCTACAAATCGTATGAGACGAACCCGGATACGGCACAAAAAGTTAAATCGGCTATTCGTACATTAAGAAGTATGACTAATGACTTAGGTCTTTCTGGAGATATTGGTATTTACGGCTTCTCACGAGGTTCTACCGCAGGTTCCATGGCTATTGGTGATAAATCGGTTCCCTTGTTTGAAAATGCCGGTTTTAATATTGGTATTTCAGACGATGTACAAGTCGCTGCACTTGGACCAGGCGTATTCGATTATACTCAAATATACAATACGCTTGACGATGGCGATGGTAATTTAGAATTACGTTGCCCATGGGCCTGGGGTGCTTTAGAAGACAATTATGATTTATGGAAAACTATGGGTTCGGAATATCTTGTTGAAACTTCAGAAACAGCTCCAGTTTTATTCTTCTATAATACTACTGATGATGCTTACTACCAAGACCAAATATTACACTTAAAAAACAAACTTGACAAACTCAATGTACCTAACCAAACTCTTGTAGATTACGGCACAGGTCATGCCGTTCCTCAAACAGAAAAAGATTTAGATACTCTGTATACATTCTTCAAAAAGTATTTAAATCCTCCGACTTTGGAGCTTAAAAATTAAATGAAAGTATTTGAAATAAAAAAGCCTGCGTAATGCAGGCTTTTCAGTTTTGTGGGAAGAGCAGGATTCGAACCTGCGAAGACTTAGTCAGCAGATTTACAGTCTGCCCTCGTTGGCCGCTTGAGTATCTTCCCAAAACCGGGTGCAAATATATCATAGATTATTAAACTACACAACATAAAAATGCTCGTTTTTTTGAAAAAATATTCAAAACCATAATTAACAAGCTTTTACAAATAACTTTTTTTTCAAAAAAAATCTATAATCTATCGTTTTCAGATTAAAATCTGCGGTCTCCGGCACGCTCACTAAACTGAGAACGCATTTCTTCCATTTTCTTTTTTACCAAATCATCGTAATCTGCTCTACTAATCTCCTTCCCTTTTGAAGGTGCTTCAATCGCAACTTTTTCAGCTGGATTCATCACAATTTTTGAACAGTATAACGTGGTTCTATCTACAGTAACCTCTAAAATTAATCCCGGAAGTCCCCAATAATCTCCAGGCCCCTGATTAATTGGAATTTTTAATGTATACCAAGCTTCCACTTCTACCTCCTTGGTTGGAGCTGGTTCTTCCATTTGACCATCGGCATTTGGGCGTCTTCTAAAATTTCCAGGCCCTACGTTAGGCACCGTTCTTTTAGCTGTTGCTTTTAAACACATATATTCGCCAATCTTTTTGGACTCGTTGGTCATCTTCCAATCTAAATTTGGCAATTCATCTTTTATTAAAAACTGCTTACCAAAAAACTCCTGATCTTGTATTAACTGCTTTGCCTTTATATTTTTATACTGAGGACCATTAGAAAAGCTATTCATCATACCTCTCCATCTACCACCGCCGCCACCTGAATTCTCAGTTTCTTCCACTTTATAAAAAGATTCAATTTGATTAAACGTTAAGGTATAGGTTTTATCTAGCATTTCTTTCATACGCTCTACCATACGCTTTTGGCGCTCCGGATCCATATCTCCACCGCCAAAACCTTGTGTATCGACATTGGTATTAGACTTATAGTAGGCAATACCTTGAAAATCTTTTTGAGCAAAGCCCATTATCGAGACAAACAAAGCCGATGCTAAAACTAATTCTTTAATGTATTTCATTTTCATACGTTGATTTTTGTTTTAAAAAGTTAACAATACTCCTTCAGAAAAGTTGATTTCATTGTAGTTAGATATCAAAAATATGATTAAGTTTAATTGCTATATGTTAAAATATAAATAAAACAAGAAATAGCCTTTTTAATATATGTTTAAAAGACAAGGATATAATGACACCAAAAACTGTTTTATTAATAAAAACATTAAGGCTTTTTTGTATTTTTGATTTCTACATGAAACATTTAATATATCTAATTACTTTTTTATCAATCTCGGTACATTCTCAGGAATTTATTGAGACTTCGTTTATTAAAGATACCAAACTGGAAGCTGATAGGTTTGTAAGCGTTTCAAGCTTTGAAGCAACGTTTTATAT
The DNA here is from genome assembly GCF_032926325.1 of Aestuariibaculum lutulentum. Lineage (NCBI taxonomy): Bacteria > Pseudomonadati > Bacteroidota > Flavobacteriia > Flavobacteriales > Flavobacteriaceae > Aestuariibaculum > Aestuariibaculum lutulentum. Next base: position 1,901,527 of record NZ_CP136709.1, on the reverse strand, counting down.
TTTCGACAATGTTTTATTTAAAAAAGAGAAAAACTCTAAAGGCATTGATATTGGATATAATAACTTTCAATTAGGAGACATTACTTCTGTAAACACATTCAATCCGTTAAAGATTAATTTGTTTTATAAAGATTTCAACACGGTTGTTATTTTAGATAATCGCATGGCCGAAATCACAAAAATAGATTTCAACGCCTTAGAAGAACAAAAATATGTAACGCACGTTTCAACAGGGTACGATAATACCATTTGGGTATTTAATGAAAACAACCAGCAACTCGAACTTTACGACTACAAAACGAAAACTACTCGTGCAAAATCAATGCCTATTCAAAATAATGTTCTGGATATTAAAAGTAATTACAATACCTGTTGGGTACTTACCGAAAAGTACTTGTACATCTACAATTACTTTGGGAGTCTGATTAAAAAAATAAAAAATAAAGGCTTTACAGCATTCGATCAGAGTAACGAAAATATTATCCTGAAAAAGGAGAATACACTATTCTTTTTAAAAAATGAATCTGATAAAATTATCCCTATAAAATTACCAAATTTATTGATAGATGCGTTTTTTGTAACCAAGGAAACCTTGTATATTTACGACAATGAAACCCTACATGAATACCAAATAAAAACCATCTAACACTATGCATATTGCTATTGCCGGAAATATTGGCGCAGGAAAAACCACTCTAACAAAACTACTTGCAAAACATTATCACTGGGAAGCGCAGCTCGAAGATGTTGTCGATAATCCGTATTTAGATGATTTTTACAACCAAATGGAACGTTGGAGTTTCAACCTTCAGGTATACTTTTTAAATAGCCGTTTTCGCCAGATTTTACAAATTCGAGAAAGCGGAAAAGATATCATTCAGGATCGCACCATTTATGAAGATGCTCATATTTTTGCTCCCAATTTACATGCTATGGGACTTATGACAAATCGCGATTTCGAGAATTACCGTTCCCTTTTTGATTTAATGGAATCCTTAGTACAGGGACCCGATATCCTAATCTATTTACGAAGCTCTATTCCTAATCTGGTATCTCAAATTCAAAAACGTGGTCGAGAATATGAAAACTCTATAAGTATTGATTACTTAAGCCGACTTAATGAACGTTACGAAGCATGGATTCATGGTTATAATAAAGGGAAGTTACTAATTATTGATGTCGATAAATTAGATTTTGTATCAAACCCTGAAGATTTAGGCTATGTTATTAACACCATCGATGCAGAAATAAACGGCTTATTTTAGTACTTTTGCGGCCTTAATTTTTATCAACGATAATGACGGCGACAAAATATTTAGCACTTACCGTTACACTTATATGCAGTGTATTCATCAGCAACGCTCAAACAGCAACTGACTCCTTATCTACAACTAAGGAAAAAGGTCGTATTTGGCAAAACCTAAAATACGATGGAGGGTTTGTACTTAAAAGCGTAGGTAATGGATTTACACAACCTTTACGTTGGCAAAAAAAGGACTTTCTAACTGCAGCTGGAATTGTGGCTGGAACTGGTTTATTATATGCTGCCGATACAGATGCTCACACCTATTTTCTTGAACAAGGAGAAAATGCCCCACAGGTTTTAAAAGAATTTGGTTGGTACTTTGGAAGCCCACAAAACTTCTTTATGATTTCGGCTGGAATTTATGGTTTTGGACTTATAACAGATAATGAAAAGGTTCGTGAAACAGGGGTTTTAATTATAGGTTCGGCAGTCACTTCAGGCATTATTCAAACGCTCTCAAAAAACATAATAGGAAGAGCACGCCCAACCGATGGAGACAGAAATGATTTCGATATGTTTTCTAAAGAAGCTGGATACCACTCGTTCCCTTCTGGTCACACGATTTTATCGGTTTCTATGGCTCACGCGATTGCCAAACAATTTGAAAATATCTGGGTTAAAGCCGGTATTTATGCTGTTGGTTCTATTGCGCCAATTTCAAGATTATGGGCAGGAGCACATTGGTTAAGCGATGTAGGACTGGGTTATGCTATTGCTATTGTTACTGTAGATGGTGTTGATAATTTCATGAAGAAAAAAGGGGCCTACTCCTATGCTCAACCAAATAAAATTAGCTGGCAGTTTAAAGCGGGCTATGGTACTTTAGGTATCGTTGGTACGTTTTAATTTCATCCTGTTTATTTTTATTGTTTTTTAAATTAATCACATCATTTCAATCAAATTATAACATTTTTATTAAGGTTTTTAACATTTAATTACCATTTATTACTGGTATGAATGTATATTTTCGTGGCTTCATAAAAATTTGTCGATCATAACCCATGAAAAAAATTACCTTATTTTTCTTGTTAGCTTTACTGGCTAACATATCCTTTTCACAGGAAAATCAGGAAAACCTGACCCCAACACCCAATTACAGGTTGGCCACAAAGTTTTCTCCATACAACATTTCAAAAATGGTGCATTCCACTACTGTTGATCCCCACTGGCTGGAGAGTGGAAACCGTTTTTGGTATCAATACAAAACCACTGAAGGCTCTAACTACTACATTGTAGATGCCGATAAAAGAACCAAAAAGAAACTGTTCGACAATGCAAAAATGGCGAAGTGGTTAACCGAAATCACTAAAGACCCATACGATGCTAAACACTTACCTAAATTCGATTTCGAATTTGTTGATAACGATACAGCCATACGTTTCAAATTAACGTCAAATGAAGAAGTTGAAGTGGTTGATGAAAAAACTAAAAAAGATACAGACTCAATACAAACCGATTCTACCAAAACTAAAAAGGAGAAAAAGAAAGCTCCTAAAATGGAGAAGAAAAAGTACTTTCTTGAATACAAATTAGGTGCTAATGGGTTAACCATTCTCGAAAACGAAAAAGAGAAAAAAGAGCCTTGGAAAAAATGGGCCAATGTATCTCCTGACAGTACAGTAGTTTTATTCTCTAAGAACCACAACCTGTATTGGATGGATAAAGAAAACTTCCTTAAGATTGTAAAAGACGAAAAAGACACCACCGTTGTTGAAAACCAATGGACAAAAGACGGTGAACGTTATTTTGGGTATGGTGGCAGTGACAAGGAAGAAAGTAACACGACTAAACCTGCCGATACTACAAAACGGGAAGCCATCTACGGTTACTGGTCTCATGACTCTAAAAAATTCGTATTTGCTAAAAGGGATTCTCGTCATATTAAAGATTTATGGGTTATCAACTCGGTTGCAAAAGGGCGTCCTGAACTTGAAACTTATAAGTATCATATGGCTGGTGAGCCGGAGTTTTATAAGACAAGTGTATTAATCTTCGACATGCCTTCTAAAGAAATTAAATCGGTTCAATTAGATAGTACTGTTCAACAGACAATTGCAATCTATGCACATGAATACAAAAAGACCGATAAAAGAGAACACAAACCACGCCTTTTACTTTCTGAAAAAGACAAAATCTATTTCAGTACGGTTAGTCGCGACCGTAAACGATTAGACATTCATGTTGCCGACATCAATACAGGTGAAGTAAAAACCCTAATAGAAGATCACTTCAATACATTTGTAGACAAGAAGAACATTGTTTTGTTAAACAATGAAACCGAAATTCTACACTGGTCTGAACGCGATGGCTGGGGGCATTTCTACTTATATGATGCTAACGGAACATTAAAAAATCAGGTGACTTCAGGTGAATTCCACGTTGATGATTTTAAAGGTATAGACGAAAAAACACGTACCGTTTATTTCGTAGCTACCGGAGTAAATAAAAATGAAGACCCTTACTACGAGCATTTATACAAAGTAAACTTAAATGGAAGCGGGTTTAAATGTTTAAATGAAGGCGACTTCAATAACAGTATCGATTTATCAGATTCTAATCTTTTCTTTGTTAACAACTTTTCAAGAGTTAACACCGTACCTAAATCGGAACTTCGAAACAGCAACGGATCAGTAATTTTAGAATTAGAAGAAGCCGATTTATCACAACTTATGGCGGCCGGATATAAATTCCCGGAACCGTTTAAATTAAAAGCTGCCGACGGTATCACCGATTTATACGGAGTCATGTACAAACCTTACGATTTCGATGAAACTAAAAAGTATCCGATTTTAGAATACGTATACCCTGGCCCGCAAACCGAAGCCGTAAATAAATCGTTCTCGGTAAGCATGCACAACACCGACCGTATGGCTCAGGTAGGCTTTATTGTGGTTACAGTTGGTAACCGCGGTGGTCATCCGGCGCGTTCTAAATGGTATCACACTTATGGTTACGGAAACCTTAGAGATTATGGTTTAGAAGACAAAAAATATGTTGCCGAGCAATTAGCCGATAAATACAATTATATAGATATTGATAAAGTTGGAATTTATGGTCACTCGGGTGGCGGATTCATGTCTACCGCAGCCATGTTAGTCTATCCAGATTTCTTTAAAGTTGCTGTATCATCTGCCGGAAATCATGACAACACCATTTACAACAGTTGGTGGAGTGAAACCCACCATGGAATTAAAGAAGTTATTGGAGCTGAAGACAAAATTTCATTTCAGTATAACATTGATAAAAACCAGTCTTTGGTGAAGAACTTAAAAGGAAAACTAATGCTTGTTACAGGAGACATTGACAACAACGTTCATCCTGCTTCAACCATTCGAGTTGCCGATGCGTTAATTAAAGCAAACAAACGTTTCGACTTTATGGTTATGCCTGGTCAACGCCATGGCTTTGGTCAAATGTATGAGTATTTCTTCTGGCTAAAAGCGGATTATTTCAGCAAATACTTATTGGGTGTTGAAGTGACCGACACCGATATCAAAGAAATGAATATTGACATGCCACGAAAACATTAAACAGTTTTACAGTAAAAAAAAGCCACACTTTAAGTGTGGCTTTTTTTTACTGTAATTTGTTCAACTTTAGTCTCCAATTTCAGATTCTACGTCCCTTACAACTTTCTTCACGATGATATGATCACCTGATTTTTCACCTAAAGCTTCAACACTAGACTTCACTTCATCTTCTGTTCCCTCAAAAGTATCATACGATGTTGATGTTTCTCCATTAGAAGTCGTTACCGTAGTTACTATTGCTTTTACAGTACCATCATCATTTTTAGTCATATTTACTTTCACTTCTTTAGCGACCTCAACTTGATTTGAAGCATAAGCCGTATCGCCATCTAAAGATAAGGCAATACTAGGCGCAATAACCAAAGCCACAACACTCATTAATTTCAATAAGATATTTAACGAAGGACCCGATGTATCTTTAAACGGATCTCCAACCGTATCTCCTACCACTGCAGCTTTATGCGCATCAGTTCCTTTTCTTCCTTGTTCTTCAATGGTTTTTTTAGCGTTATCCCAGGCACCACCAGCATTAGACTGAAAAATTGCCATAAGTACACCACAAGTCGTCACTCCAGCTAATAAACCGCCTAACATTTCTGCTCCTCCAATAAATCCGATAGCTACAGGTACGGCAATCGCCAAAAGTCCTGGCAATACCATTTCTCTTATCGACGCTTGTGTTGAAATAGCCACACATTTTTCGTATTCTGCAACCCCATCGGCTTCATCAAATATTTTTCTATCAGCTTCCGAAGCTTTACTCATATCTGAATCGTATTTACGCATCACTTCTAAAGCTGCCTTTAACTTTGGAATATCTCTAAACTGACGACGAACTTCTTCAATCATAGCCATGGCTGCACGTCCAACAGCATTCATCGATAAAGCTGAAAACACAAAAGGCAACATTCCTCCTACAAGTAATCCCGCCATAATATCTGGTTGCGATACATCGATAGCCGTTACATTTGCTGTTTTCATAAAGGCTGCAAATAACGCCAAAGCTGTTAAAGCTGCCGAAGCAATCGCAAATCCCTTTCCAATGGCTGCTGTAGTATTTCCAACTGCATCTAATTTATCGGTACGCTCACGAACTTCACTTGGTAATTCCGCCATTTCAGCTATACCACCAGCATTATCAGAAATAGGTCCGTAAGCATCAACTGCTAACTGAATTCCTGTGTTTGCTAACATCCCCACTGCCGCAATAGCGATACCATATAATCCTGCAAAATAATGCGACACTAAAATAGCCGCAGCAATTAAAATAATTGGAATTGCTGTAGACATCATCCCAATACCTAATCCGGCAATAATATTAGTTGCAGAACCTGTTTCAGATTGCTTAACAATTGAATTTACTGGAGCTTTACCTGTTCCTGTATAATATTCGGTTACTTTTCCAACGGCTAAACCAGCTATCAAACCTGCAATAACCGCTATAAAAACACCTAATGATCCGTTTGGCAAACCTTCGGTTCCCGTTGGAATCATGGTATTAATAATAAAATAAGAGGCAACAACCATTAACCCTGCTGAGCCGAACTCACCAATATTTAAAGCGGTTTGTGGATTCCCGCCGTCTTTAACCTTTACAAAGAAAGTACCTATAATAGACATAATAATACCTACAGCCGCTAATACCAACGGTAAATAAACAGCTCCAAGTCCATTAAAATCAGGAGTGATAATAAAGGCACCTAGCACCATGGTTCCGATAATAGATCCCACATAAGACTCAAATAAATCGGCTCCCATTCCGGCAACATCTCCTACGTTATCTCCAACGTTATCGGCAATGGTTGCTGGGTTTAACGGGTGATCTTCAGGGATACCTGCTTCCACCTTCCCTACTAAATCGGCACCTACATCGGCAGCTTTGGTGTAAATTCCACCGCCTACACGTGCAAATAATGCAATTGACGAAGCTCCAAGAGAAAATCCGGAAAGCACATTAAGCACTTCGTTGATGCCCCAGCCCATTTCGCTATAAATCATGAAAAGGCCGCTTAATCCAAGTACACCTAAGCCCACAACACCAAGTCCCATAACAGCACCACCAGCAAAAGCCACCTCAAGTGCTTTCCCTAAGGATACTCTCGCGGCACTTGTAGTTCTTACATTGGCTTTAGTAGCTACTTTCATTCCTATAAAACCTGCTAACGCAGAACAAATAGCGCCCACAATAAATGATACTGCAACCATACCGTTAGAGCCTGCTTCGGCACTTCCTTTAAAATACAATAAAACGGCTACGGCAATAACAAATATTGATAAAATTTTATATTCGGCTTTAAGGAACGACATAGCCCCATCGGCTATATTTTTAGCAATTTTAATCATTTTTTCATTGCCCTGATCCTGCTTGGACACCCAGGCACTTTTAATAAATACAAATGCTAATGCCAACACTCCGAAAAGCGGTAAAAAGTTCACTATTAATTCCATATTAGTTTATTGGTTTTATGTTAATATATTTTTTTAATACTGCTAAAAATAGGAAAATATAAGTGATAAAAAAAGCCACCTTTTGTTAAAGATGGCTCATTCATTTTACAATATTTTATTAATCTGTGAATTTAGATTGTAAAGGTTCTTTTTTTCTTGTGGTCGCTTTCTTCATAACGCTTCACACACTCCTGGTAAATTCTAACCGCATCGTCTGCATTACCCCATCCACCTGTATCTACTTTTTTCTTCTCTAAGTCTTTATATACCTGGAAGAAATGCTCGATTTCTTTTAAACGGTGTGGGTTAATATCGCTAATATCCATCTTTTTACTCCAGATTGGATCTGATACAGGAACACAAATAACTTTTTCATCCGGACCTTTCTCATCAGTCATATAGAAAACACCAATTGGTCTTACCTCCATAACTATCATTGGGAAAGTTGGCTGATGCCCTAAAACTAAAATATCTAAAGGGTCTTGATCTAGTGCTAAGGTTTCAGGAATAAAACCGTAATCACCCGGATACATCATCGATGAAAACAACATGCGATCAAAACGGATTTTGTGTAATGTAAAATCGTACTCGTATTTATTTCTACTACCCTTTGGGATTTCTATTAAAACATCAAATGTTACTTGTTCGTTGCTCATTATATTCGTATTTGGTCGTGCAAATGTACTGAACACTTATGCATTTAACAACAAAAGCTTAGGATTTATAATCATAATTTAAGGTTAAACGTTTGAACTCATTTTCTTTAAATTCCAAATCAAATTTTATCTGTATAATTTTACGGGAAAAACCCACTTATTCCAAGTATAATGCAATTCTCGGCCTGTTTTAACAACTCGACTCAAACTATTTATTATCTTGTCCTTCTATTGTGACTAACTTTAAATATTTATGCGTTTACATTACTTACTTCTATTGCCCGTCTGTGCCATTTTTTCTGCACAGGCACAAACCAAACCATGGCAAGGCAAATTTGAGCCAATCGATAATATGATTGCACCACCAAACTCTTACCGTACCGCTAGTGGCGCTCCCGGACGTGAATACTGGCAACAACGAGCCGATTACAAAATCAAAGCTTCAATAGATGAAAAAACAAATGTTTTAACTGGAGAAGAAACCATTACGTATTACAACAATTCACCAGACGACCTAACCTATTTATGGCTTCAACTGGAACAAAACGTCAACAAAAAAGAAAACCCTGATTTTGGTGATGCCTTAGGTGGTGTTTCCGATGGTATGAACAGCCGACAAATGCAATTCCTTACCAGAGCTATTGACTTCCCGGCAGGTTATTCCATTAAATACATAAAAGATACTTCTGGAAACACAATTAAAGCCTTGGTGAATAACACCATGATGAAGGTTCTTTTAAACACACCTTTAAAATCGGGTGAAAACTTAAGTTTTTCTTTAGGCTGGTCTTACCCGATTACCGACAGAAGCATGTTTATGTTAAGTCGTGAAGGTTATGAATATTTCCCGGAAGATGACAATACCATTTATTTAATTGCGCACTGGTTTCCAAGAATGGCGGTTTATAACGATACCGAAGGCTGGCAAAATCAACAATTTAGACGCTTAGGTGAATTCGCTTTGGAGTTTGGTGATTACGATGTTGAAATTACCGTTCCTGAAGATCATGTGGTTGCAGCAACTGGAGAACTTCAAAATAGTGAAAATGTATTAACAAAAACACAAAGAAAACGCTTTGATGATGCCAAAAAATCGTTCGACAAACCTGTTTTAATCATCACTCAGGAAGAAGCTGCCGCTAATAAAAAAACAAAAAGCTCAAAAACGAAAACATGGAAATTCCATGCTGAAAACGTAAGAGATTTTTCTTTCGCTTCTTCTAGGAAATTTATCTGGGATGCTCAGGCTGTAAAATTACCAACCAATACAGTAATGGCGATGTCTTACTTTCCTGAAGAAGGTCTTCCGGTGTGGGAAGAAGAATCTACAAAAGCGATAAAAAATGCTTTGGAAGTGTATTCTGAAGCCACTTTCGACTACCCATATCCAGTAGCTATTTCGGTGAACACTTCTAATATTGGTATGGAATTCCCAATGATTAGCTTTAATGGTGGTCGCCCAAAAGATGGCAAAATGAGTGACGGCGCTAAAAAAGGAATGATTGGTACCATTGTCCACGAAGTGGGACATAACTGGTTCCCGATGATTATAAGTTCAGATGAGCGTAAATGGATGTGGATGGACGAAGGTTTAAACACGTTTATCCACCAGCGTACTATTGAAGAACGCTATCCTCAATTCAGTTATACCACACCAAAAAGCATTGTGCCGTTTATGAGTGGCGATAAAAATATTTTACGCCCAATCATGACCACTTCAGATAACGAATTATTAACCCAATTTGGAAACAACTTTTACCAAAAACCAACGGTAGGATTACAAATGCTTCGCGAATCAATTATTGGCAAAGAATTATTCGACCAGGCATTTAAAGAATATGCTAATCGCTGGAAATACAAACACCCAAATCCAGGCGATTTATTCAGAACACTTGAAGATGCTACAGCTACCGATTTAGATTGGTTTTTTAGAGGCTGGTTTTTCACTGTGGATCATGTTGACATGGAATTAAGCAATGTAAAGTGGTATAAAGTTTACGAAGAAAACCTGAACATTGAAGATCAGCAGAAAAAGAAATCCGTGAAAATTGAAGGGGAAAGCACTGCTGAAAACCCAAAAGATTTTTCAAACGGACCAGAAGTGATTACCATGACCGACACGCCTGATAATGCTTACGGCGGATTTTTATCCAGACTGGATGAAGCCGAAATGCGTAAACAATTACAAGGCAAAAACATTTATGAAATCACCATAAAAAATGTTGGTGGTTTAATCATGCCTGTAACTATTGAGTGGGTATATACCGATGGCTCAAAAGAAACCGACAAATTACCTGCCGATATCTGGAGACTTAACGAATATGAAGTGACAAAAACCTTCTTGAAAGACAAAGAAGTAAGCACGGTTAATTTAGATCCTAATTTTGAATTTGCCGATACCGATATGAACAATAACAGCTTCCCGAAAACGGAAACTCCATCGGATTTTGATAGTTTTAAAGAGAAGAAAACTCAAAAATAAACAGTAATAATTTATAATTTTGACCCCAAATAATAAAGTTATTTGGGGTTTTCTTTTAAACCTCATTTCTTAATGATATGCCTTAAATTTTATTGAACATGGTAATAAAAACTATTAAATATCTTCTCGCATGCACTTACTTAATTCTCACCTATAGTTGTGACAATTCCAAAGATGATGATTGTACCAAAACTATAACCGTAAATAATGTTTATTTCGTAAATAATCAATCTTATTATTACGAAACAACAATGGAAGTTCCTTGTGACACTCCTGACCCAGAACCTATTGAAGTTAATGCGCCAATATTAGAAAACTTCAAATATGAGATTATTAGTTTCAATTACACCCCTGATACTAGCAATGACACCTCTAGACTTCAGTTTGAAATCAAACTTAATAACCCAAATAATTTTCCTGTGGAAGGTATTGCTGTATTAACCATTAAATCTGATAATGTTGAATACACTTCTGGCAACTACTATGCTTCTAATGCAACAAATCATTGCTATAGCATTGATGCTAATTCTTCCTGTACACTCACTTTTGACAAGGAAGAATCATTAATTTATGGAAGTGCAAGTACAATGGAAATCATAAATGTAGAATACTATTTAACAAATCAATAATAGTTTTAATCAAAAACCCCAAAAGACCAAATCCTTTGGGGTTTTCTCATCAAAACACTAAAATCAGGAGGAGCTTAATCCCAACCTCCTCCTAAAGCACGATACATATTAACCATCGCATTCATTTGCTCCTTTTTAGTTTCAACCAACTCAAATTTAGACTCTAATGCTTCTCTTTGAGTTAACAACACTTCTAAATAATCCGCTCTTGCCGACTTAAACAAGGTATTCGAAATATCGATTGAACGGGTAAGCGCATCTACTTTCTGCGATTTCAAATCGTAGCTTTTATCAAGATTACTAATTTTAGAGAGCTGATTAGCAACTTCGAGATACGCGTTCAACACCGTTCTTTCATAATTAAATACTGCTTGTATTTGCTTTGCGCTGGCATTATAATATGCCGCTTTTATTTCATTTCTATTAATAAGTGGCCCGGCAATATCACCAACCACAGAATACAATAACGACTCTGGCGTTTCGGTTAACAGCGATGGTTTAAAAGCCTCTAAACCTACCCCTGCCGAAATACCAAGTGATGGATAAAATCTCGCTTTCGCTACTTTAATATCCAATTTTGCTGCTTCTAGTTCCATTTCCGCCTGACGAATATCCGGACGATTTTCCAACAATTGCGTAGGCACACCAACCGCTAAATGTTCAGGAATTAAATCGTAAAACGAGTCCGAACTTCTAATAACCGTCTGCGGAAATCTACCCACTAAAAAGTTGATATTGTTTTCGGTTTCCACAATTTGCTGTTTAATATCAAATTGTAAACTTCTGGTGTGCATCACCTCGGCTTCAAAACGTTTCACTGCCAGCTCGGTAACGCGAGCTGCCTGCTTTTGAAGTTTTACAATATTTAAGGCGTTAGATTGAATTTTGATATTTTCTTCAACAATACGCAACTGATTATCTAAAGCCAGCAATTCGTAATAGGAATTGGCGATTTCTGAAATCAGATTTGTCACCAAAAAGTTTCGGCCTTCAACCGAAGCAATATAACGCTGGTAGGTTGCCTTTTTTGCATTGCGCAACTTTTTCCAAACGTCAAGTTCCCAACGCGCCTGAAGCGCCAAACCGTAATTCGGTAAAGGCTCAGGAAATTCCTCTCCCGGTCTGATATCGGTATTGGCGTCATTCGCACCCTGGCTGGTATAACGCCCAACTTTTTCAACTTCAGCGCCAGCTTTAAAATCTACAAAAGGCAAGTACTCTCCTTTTTTGGCTTTCACTTCATTACGGGCAATTTCAATTTCCTGTAAGGTAATATTCAACTCCTGATTATTTTGTAATGCCGTTTCAATTAAAGCATACAAATGCGGATCGGTAAAATATTCCTGCCAGTGAACATCGGCTGTATTTGTTGTATCGGAAGATTGATTTTGAAATTGTTCCGGTACATCCTTTCGTTCCTTCATCACCCCAATAGTCGGCACACAAGAATACAGACTGGTTAAAACGACAGCGCCCAGCAACCCTATTTTTTTATAGTGTAACATATGTTTTCTTTTATTGTTCATCGCCTGTTCTTTTGGTTATTTTTTTTAAAAGATTTGTTAATTGATTCACCTTATTTCGTAACCTACCTTCTTCCTCATTAACACGTATAAACTCTTCTGAAATGGGCTCTGTACTTTCATCTTTTATTAATGTTTTACCATCGGCTAAAGTTCCAAAAATGTAGTACAGCCCCGGAATAACAATAACTCCAAACAATGTTCCTAAAAGCATACCACCCATGGCTGATCCACCAATGGTACGGTTACCAATAGCTCCGGCTCCTGTTGCAATTACTAACGGAATTAACCCGGCAATAAACGCAAACGACGTCATTAAAATAGGACGGAAACGCGCTTTAGCACCTTCGATGGCTGCTTCTAAAATGGTTGCACCCTCGCGTCGCCTCTGTACCGCAAACTCTACAATTAATACGGCATTTTTACCGAGTAGTCCGACCAGCATGATGAGCCCGATTTGAGCATACACATCGTTTGCTAAGCCCATACCTTTAAGCAATACAAACGACCCGAAAATACCAACCGGTAATGATAAGATTACAGCTAATGGCAATAAGAAACTTTCGTATTGTGCAGCTAAAACGAAATACACGAAGATTAATACCACCGCGAAAATGTAAATGGATTCGTTTCCGCGGTTTGCTTCATCGTAAGTCAATCCTTCCCAGGCAATATCGTAGCCACGTGGTAACACCTCAGCAGCTACTTCTTTAATAGCATTAATTGCATCTCCACTGGTGTAACCCTTAGCCGGTAACCCACGAATAGCTGCCGAATTGTACAGGTTATATCGTGTAATCTCGTTAGGCCCCAATTGTTTTTCTAAAGTCATGAATGCTGAATACGGCACCATGTCTCCTTCTTCATTCTTCACATAAAGTTTTTCTAAATCTGAAGGTATTCTGCGGTATTCCGGTGCAGCCTGCGTATATACTTTAAAGAAACGACCAAAACGAATGAATCCTTGCTCGTAAGTACTACCTATTAAAATATTAAGGTTTTCCATGGCTTTACCAATGGTTACCCCTTTTTGCATGGCTTTTTTATTATCAATTTTTAAATGATACTGCGGATAATTTGCAGAATAAAACGTAAACAATCCAGTTAACTCTTTACGAACTGATAACGCATCTAAAAACTGATTATTTATGCGTTCGAATTCATGATAATCGGTAGAATTGGTTTTATCTAATAAACGCATAGAGAAACCACCTGAAGACCCGAAACCTGGTACTGCCGGCGGCTCGAAATACTCAATAACCGCACCTAAATCTCTGGTTTCTTCCTCTAACTCTTCCATGATTTCGTGTACCGAATGATGACGTTCGCTCCATGGTTTTAAGTTAATTAAACAGGTCCCCGCGTTCGATCCACGACCTTCGGTCATAATCTCGTAACCTGCCAAAGATGATACCGACTCTACGCCTTCGGTTTCTTCACATATTTTTTGAAGTTTTCTGGCCACCTCGTTAGTACGCTCTAAGGTTGCTCCCGGTGGTGTTTGAATAATGGCATAAATCATTCCCTGATCCTCACTTGGAATAAATCCTGCCGGTAACGATTTATTGGCAAAAAAGATACCTACACAGAACGCAATTAACATTCCGAAGGTTAACACGCGTCTGGCTACAATTTTATTCAACACGTTAACATAACGTCCGGTAAGTTTTTCGAAACCGCGGTTAAACCAATCGATAAATTTATCTATAGGTGATTTTTTTCTTGGTTTACCGTGGTTGTTTTTCAACATCATGGCACATAAAACCGGTGTTAATGTTAATGCTACGACTGCTGAAATAATAATCGATCCCGCCATAGTAATCGAAAACTGACGATAGAACACCCCAACAGGTCCTGTCATGAATGATATTGGTAAAAATACCGACACCATCACCAAAGTAATAGCAACAATAGCACCTCCAATTTCACTCAAGGCTTTGTATGATGCCTGATAAGGCGTGAGATGTTCTTCTTCCATTTTCAAATGGACGGCTTCCACCACCACAATCGCATCGTCGACCACAATACCAATCGCCAATACCAAAGCAAATAGGGTAATTAAATTTATGGAAAGCCCGAACATTTGCATGACAAAGAAGGCTCCGATTAAGGATACCGGTACCGCAATAATTGGAATTAATGTTGATCGCCAGTCACCTAAAAACAAGAACACTACAACAGCCACTAAAATAAAGGCATCCCGCAAGGTATGAAGCACTTGTTCGATAGATGCATCTAAGAAATTCGATACGTCGTAACTGATTTTATATTCTATTCCCGGAGGTAAATCTTCTTCTAACTCTTTCAATTTATCTTTAACAGCATCAATAACATCACTACCGTTACTGCCGAAGGTTTGTTTTAAGACAATAGACGCTGATGGATTTCCATCTAAGTTGGAATAAATATCGAAGAACTCACTACCAAGCTTTACTTCGGCAATATCGGCAAGCCTTAAAGTTTCGCCTTCTTCATTTGCTCGAATAATAATGTCTTTATACTGTTCTGGTTCGCTATATCGGTTTTCATAAGTCAACACATATTCTAATGACTGCGAAGCAATCCCAGAACTTCTTCCTAATCGACCCGGTCTGGCCAGAATACTTTGATCCTGCATGGCTTCCAGGACCTCTTCTGCCGAAATATTATAGGCACGCATACGGTCTGGTTTTAACCAAACTCGCATCGCGTATTTTCTACTTCCTAAAATCTGAGCACTGGCAATACCATTAATACGTTGAATCTCCGGGATAATTTTAGTGTATGCATAATTGTAAAGGAACTTCTCATCGTTATCTTTTTGCTTACTAAACAAGTTCACATACATTAACATACTTGGCTGAACCGGTGTAATAATTACCCCCTCACGTTGTACCAGCTCCGGTAATAAAGGCATAACCTGGTCGACACGTGTTTTTACCCGAACTACCGCCTGGTTGGGATCGGTTCCCGGTTCGAAAATAATACGCAGTGTTCCTTCGCCGGCACTGGTGGCATCAGATGCGATATAACGCATACCTTGAACCCCGTTAATTGCTGTTTCTAAAGGAATAAGCGTGGAGTTCACCAAAACATCGGCACTAGACCCCGGATAAGCAATAAAAATATTTACCGTGGTAGGTGCTATTTGTGGAAACTGAGAGATGGGCAGCTGCTTGATAGCGAGCAAACCCGTAAATACGATAATTACCGAAATGACGATAGCCAGCACCGGTCTTTTTATAAATTTCCTAAACATAATGTTGTAAGTTTTTTAAATTACTCTGCATACATATCTAAGCCCGCCATAACCACATTAGGTTTTTCAAACTTGACATGAATCTTTTCACCATTTTTCACCATTCTAATACCTTCAAGTAGCACATTATCTTTAGTAGACAATCCTTTTTGAACAATGAATAGATGTGGTAATTCGGCTTCTATGGTAATTTCACGTTGTCTTACGACATGGTCTTTATCGATAACAAAAACATACTTTTTGTCTAAAATTTCGAAGGTCGCTTTCTGCGGAATAATCATGGCTTCGTTGTAAGGTACTTTCATAAGAATACTTCCGGTTTCACCATGTCTTAAAATCCCTTCCGGATTATCGAAAGTTGCTCTGAAAGCAATATTTCCGGTTTCATTATTAAATTCTCCTTCAATTGTTTCCACTTTTCCATCGTGCGGAAACTTTTTATTATTGGCCATTAAGAGGCTTACCTCTTTCGCACTTTCCTTAGAATGATTCATGATATAATCTAGATACTCGGCTTCAGGCACATTGAAGTATACCCACATTTTGCTGTTATCTGATAAAGACGTTAATAATTCACCTTCATCAAGCAAACTACCTTCACGGACATGCAGGTGATCCATAATACCATCAAACGGCGCACGGATATCTGTAAAGCTTAAATGTGTTTCTGCCAAGGCAACTTCAGCTTTAGCTTTATCGAAATTAGCTTTACTCATATTTAATTCGTTTGCAGAAACCACATCGTTATCGGCTAACATTTTTGTGTTTTTATATTCAATTTCTGCAACTTCTGCTTCCGCCTTAGCTTTTTGTAAATCGGCCTGATACACGTTAGGCATAATGTCGAACATTTTCTGTCCTTTTTTTACCGTCTGCCCTTCATCAACATGAATCGCTTTTAAATATCCTTTTTCCAATGCTCTTAATTCTATATTTCTGATAGAATGAATTTGGCACACGTAATCTTTTGTTATTGTGGTGTCCATAACCACAGGATTGGTTACTAAAAAGGCAACTTCCTTTTCCTTTTTTTCATGTTTTGATTCGCAACTAGTTGATAGTAACAAGGCGCACATACCTGTTACCAATAGAAACTTTTTTGTCATCTGTTTATAGGGTGTTTTGATTCAGATTAAAACGCACCGAAGCATAGCGCAGCTCATAACAAGCCAATAGCCTTGCCACAATGCATTTTGTAATAATTAATAAATTTGGTTTGCTTATTTCCAGAATATAGAGATACAAGCAGGCATTCCTTTTTTGTGATAAAAAAGAATGTAATTTGGCATAAGTTTGCCAGCAATAAGACCCTTTTTGGTCTTATTCAGATTCTATATTCTAAATACCTGGAATAAAATGTGACGCTTACTAAAGAGCGTATAGCAAAAAAGCCCGTTAGGAATCAGGCTTTTGTTATTAATATTGTAGTAATGTTCTGAAGCTAAATGAAATACGGTAAACGCATTATCCTGCCCTATCTTTTTTGAAAGTGCCTTTTCACTCTCTTCAATTTCTATTTCGGTAACCTTTAAATCTAATGACTCATCTGAAGTTGCATGAGTAAAATTTAACTGGTGATCAGCTGAAACCTGATTAGAATGGTTATGCTTAATGCATGGCAAACAATGGTTGTCTTGCTCAATTACATTAGCATACAACTGATTATATCCGTTTAAAACGAATACAAGGAGAAAAAGAAGATATTTAAAAAATGCTTTTTTCATTCAGGAAAACAAAACTATATCGGGTTATTTAACTAAACAAAAGGTTTGACATAAAAATTTGTTAAAATGACAATTAATATTATTTTGATTTTTTTGAAACTAAAAAACTATCAATAAAGCATTTAACAGTCTAAATAAAAACAAAATTCTAAAAATAGAAGCCAAAAGTTCCTGTTACACCGAATTTTCGAGCATCAGGATTGTCGAAATAATTACCTCTGAAGTTAAAATCTATTCGAAACACTTTAAAAATATTTCCAATTCCAAAGCCATATTCATAATAGATTTCATTACTAGGAGCAATTAACGGAACGGCATATGGATTATCTGTAGTATTTAAAGCTATATTTTCGTCTGAAAGTTCTCCCCAGGCACTTCTAAAACTTACAATTTCACGCCAATTAAGTTTTCTTAGAAACGGAATTCTTGAAAATAAACGTCCGTTAAAATTATGTTCTACATGAAACGACGCATACGTGTCGGTAACAAACTCATAATAATCAAGTTGTGAAAAGGTGTTGTAAATTGAAAAATACGATTGATTTCCGGGCACGATACTTAATAACCCAAGAGGTACCTCTCCTATCGTTTTACCAGCTTCAACCACGGTAGTTAAACGGCCAAAACCACCAATTTGCCAAGGTTGTGTGTATGAAAATTGCAATTTTGTATAATCGAAATCGCTGTTAAAAAACTCTTTATCACCTCTCGTTACCTGCGCAAAAAGGCTCGCATAATCATCATTGGCATGTAAGCGTTCAACCCCGAAACCTGTCATTTTTCGTTTTGGAAAATAAGACACCGACAGCGAAGATTCAAATTGTTTAATTTCAGAAGCTATGCCGTCTTCCGTATTATAATCTAAACTAAAGGTTGGTGATGCCGATTCTAGAGTTCGATAGTTTCCACCTATTTTGAAAACCACATTCTTTAACGGTTCGGTTTCGATATACAAACTCGTTAAATTAATACTAGTTAGTTTATCATTAGGTCCTGTAGTGATCAACCCAGAGGAAGCAAAACTTCTACCCAATACATCGGTATTAGTCGTTAAATTCACCCCGATTTGCTCTACATCGCGTCTGTTTCCGGCAGAAATAATAAATCTATTCTTTTTATCTAAAAGCCATTTTCCTGAAAAGCCATACTTAAACTTATCATCTTTAAAACCATAGGCTAGATACCCTTCTAAACGCCATAAATCATTTTTACCAAAATAGGTTCTACCTCCAGTTCGGATACGAACGCCCTCAACCTCATTAAATCCGAAGCTTGAAAAAATAGGTCCGTAATCTAATGGCAAGGTATTGAATTCGATATAACCCGACGTTAAAATGCTTCCTAAATTATAAAGATGTTTAAACTTCTTAACTGTTTTTAAGGTGTCTAACATTTTATAAACCCCTTTTTCATCTTTATTTAAAGCTTCCATTCGGTTTGCATCCCAGAAAGCATCATCCCGATCGTAAACATCCTGATCGTAATTAAAAACTTCGTCTTCGTAAAACTTCTTATCCTTGGTTATATCGAATTTATAATTATTGAATAAAGTAGTTCGTTTTCCATAAATACCACGTGCCTCTTCTTTTTTCTTAAAAGCAAAATCAGACATCATATAATCGCGTTTCACCAGAAATACAGAATCACTCACTACCTCAAATTCCTGTTCAATATAAATATCTTTAACCCAGTTTATATTCGCACTTTTAGAGGCCTGAAGATTTATTTCTTTTATGGCATAGGTTGAATCGGCCACCCAGAAATCGCCTTTAAAAGTCAATTCGTTTTTGCGTCTTGGATAATATTTAATATTGTAGCACCATTTGTTATCTATATAAGCACTATCCATTAACACATAATTATACGTATTAATTCCTGTGCGTGACAAAGGACTCACGAAGCTTTTGTCGAAAAACTTCATGTAGTTTTCATAAATATTATAATCGGAATACAGGTCATCTACAAAATCGATAATTACCTGATTATCGCTGAAACCAGAGTTTTTATTTCCGTTTAAAACTTCCTTTTCTTTACTTATTATATTATCACCGTAAACCGTAGACACGGCTTCATTAATAAAGATAGGTAGATAGGTTTTACCTGTAACATTAGAGGTATCGACTTCTTCGAACACAAATTCCATCCCTCGAAATAGTTTACTTTTTATAAGTGCACTATCTATGGTGTTAATGTCGAATTCTACTTTTTCGTATTTATCGTATTGGTACTGGTTATACAATCGCAAACCATTTTTACGTTTGTGTTCCCAAATTTTTCGAAGAATATCAATCGCCGGATTGTTCTTTTTAGATTGTTTACCAGACACAATTAATACCTGATCTAATTGCGCTGCTTCTTCTTTTAATATGAACTTTAAATTATAATTGACTTTTTTCTCTAACGGAATAACTAAGGTTTCATAACCAATGAAGGATAATGTTAAGGCTTCCCAAGTTTCGTCGGATTCTAAATAAAATTTACCATTCTCGTCGGTAATGGTTCCTTTCGTAGATCCTTGAAACAATACGTTGGCAAATGAAACCGGCTGGTCGTATTCATCGAACACATAGCCACTAACCTTTGTTTGAGCAAAGGCCGTAATCATTCCGAAATAAAAAAATATAAAAAGTAGTCTTAAGTTCATATTACAAAAAAAACTTCACCAACAGTTATGTTGATGAAGTTTATATAACGTAAAAATAATATTTTTATTTATACAATACCTTCTTAACAGCCTTAATAACATCTTCGCTGTTAGGAAGCCATTCTTCTAATAACACCGGTGAATAAGGGGCTGGTGTATCAGCAGTATTGATTTTTACAATTGGAGCATCTAAATAATCGAATGCCTCAGATTGTACCACATAAGTAATCTCAGAAGACACGTTAGCAAAAGGCCAGGCTTCTTCTAAAATAACTAATCTGTTTGTTTTCTTTACCGATTCTAAAATCGCTTTCTTATCCATTGGACGAACGGTACGTAAATCGATAATTTCACAAGAAATACCTTCTTTAGCTAATTCATCAGCAGCTTTAAATGCTTCTTTAATGATTTTACCAAAAGACACGATAGTTACATCGGTACCTTCGCGCTTCACATCGGCAACACCAATTGGTAAAACGTATTCACCTTCTGGCACTTCACCTTTATCTCCATACATTTGCTCACTTTCCATGAAAATAACCGGATCGTCATCACGGATAGCCGCTTTTAATAATCCTTTTGCATCGTAAGGCGTCGATGGTACGATAACTTTTAAACCTGGCGTGTTAGCAAACCAGTTTTCGAAAGCCTGTGAGTGTGTTGCTCCTAACTGTCCTGCAGACGCTGTTGGCCCACGGAAAACGATTGGACATTTAAATTGTCCACCAGACATTTGTCTGATTTTAGCAGCATTATTTATAATCTGATCAATTCCAACAAGAGAAAAGTTAAACGTCATGTACTCTACAATCGGTCGGTTACCAGTCATTGTAGATCCTACAGCAATACCCGCAAAACCAAGCTCTGCGATAGGTGTATCGATTACACGCTTTGGTCCAAATTCATCTAACATTCCTTTTGATGCTTTGTAAGCACCATTATACTCTGCTACCTCTTCACCCATTAAGTATACGCTCTCATCACGACGCATCTCTTCGCTCATGGCTTCGCAGATAGCTTCTCTAAATTGTATTGTCTTCATTAAATCTATTTTAATTCGAGTCACAAAAATAGGAATAAAAGCTATATTCTTATTAAAGAATTATTTAAAATTTATTATGCATGCATAATAAATATTCAGAATAAAATAATTAACTTCGTAGCCGCAACCAAAATAGACTTATTAAATAAAAATTATTATGAAATGAGCCGTAGCAAAAAGTTAACTTCAACTGAATGTTTACAGGCGAATTCCATCTGACCTTTACATAACAACTAAAAAATAATACAGATGAAAATATTAGTGTGCATTAGTCATGTTCCAGACACTACATCAAAAATTAATTTTACCGATGGTGACACAAAATTCGACACCAATGGTGTTCAATTTGTGATTAACCCAAATGATGAGTTCGGACTAACTCGCGCCATGTGGTTTAAAGAAAAACAAGGTGCCCATGTAACCGTGGTTAACGTTGGTGGTGCTGAAACAGAGCCTACACTTCGTAAGGCTTTAGCGATTGGAGCCGACGCTGCCATTCGTGTTAACACCCCTGCTACCGATGGTTTTTCTGTTGCTAAACAGTTGGCAAATGTGGTAAAAGATGGTGGTTACGATTTAGTAATTGCCGGTCGCGAATCGATTGATTACAATGGCGGAATGGTTCCGGGAATGATTGCCGGATTAACCAACGCTAACTTTATAAATAACTGTATAAAACTAGATGTTGAAGGAACATCGGTAACTGCGGTAAGAGAAATTGATGGTGGAAAGGAGACTGTTTCTACATCTCTACCACTTGTTATTGGAAGTCAAAAAGGACTTGTAGAGGAAAGCGATCTCCGCATTCCAAACATGCGTGGTATTATGATGGCACGTCAAAAACCTTTAACTGTTGTAGATCCTGTTGATACAATTACAGAAACTGCTTCTGTAAAATTCGAAAAACCAGCTCCAAAAGGTGCGGTTAAATTAGTATCTCCAGATAACCTAGACGAATTAATAAGCTTACTTCATAACGAAGCTAAAGTGATTTAATTAACCTTCAAAAAAACAAAACCAACATGTCAGTTTTAGTATATACAGAATCAGAACAAGGAAAACTTAAAAAAGTAGCATTCGAAGTGGCTTCTTATGCTAAAGCCGTTGCCGACCAGTTAGAAACAACGGTAACTGCAATTACAATAAATACCGACGACACTTCTGCTTTAGAGAATTACGGTGTAGATAAAGTATTATCCGTTTCAAATAGTGAATTAAATACTTTTAATGCCAAAGGATATGCCGAGGCCATACAGCAAGCAGCAGAAAAAGAATCATCTAAAGTTGTCGTATTAAGCTCAAGTGCTAACAGTAAATATTTAGCTCCACTTTTGGCTGTGTTTTTAAACGCAGGATATGCTTCAAATGTTATTGCAGCACCTTCAAATACTGCTCCATTTACTGTAAAACGTAATGCCTTTACAAATAAGGCGTTTGAAGATATGGCTATCAGTACAGACGTAAAAATCGTTGGTGTTTCCAGTAATGCCTTCGGATTAGTTGAAACCTCAGGAAGTGCTACTACTGAAGCCTTCTCTCCTTCTATTACCGATTTAGGAATAAAAGTAGAGTCTGTTGATAAAGCTTCAGATAAAGTAAGCATTGCCGATGCCGATATCGTGGTGTCTGGTGGTCGCGGACTTAAAGGTCCTGAAAACTGGGGTATGATTGAAGAATTAGCCGATGTTCTTGGTGCTGCCACCGCCTGCTCAAAACCAGTATCTGATTTAGGTTGGAGACCACATGGTGAGCACGTTGGTCAAACCGGTAAACCAGTCGCTTCAAACTTATATATTGCTATTGGAATTTCTGGGGCTATCCAGCATCTGGCTGGTGTTAACGCTTCAAAAGTTAAAGTGGTTATTAACTCCGATCCGGAAGCTCCTTTCTTTAAAGCTGCCGACTATGGGGTTGTAGGTGATGCCTTCCAGGTTGTACCTGAACTTATTGAAAAATTAAAAGCGTTTAAAGCTCAACAATAAATTATTTTTTATAAATTGTATAGTTTTAAAGAACTGCTTAAATTGGCATTATATTCGTAAATCTGCCCAAGGCAGTTGCTAAAGTCCTAATTTAAGCAGTTCTTTGCGTTTTTTATAACATATGAGTTTAGTAAGATTAAATATTAAAGGAATTTCTTATAGCCAGACACAAAATGGTGCTTATGCATTGATTTTAAATGAAGTAGATGGCGACCGAAAATTACCTATCGTGATTGGTGCTTTTGAAGCGCAATCTATTGCTATTGCTTTAGAAAAAGAAATTCGTCCTCCAAGACCATTAACACACGACTTATTTAAAAATTTTGCCGACCGATTTGATATTGTTGTAAAACAGGTAATCATTCACAAATTGGTTGATGGTGTTTTTTACTCAAGTTTAATCTGCGAACGCGATAAAATTGAAGAAATTATTGATGCCAGAACCAGTGATGCTATTGCCTTAGCATTGCGTTTTGATGCTCCTATTTTCACTTATAAAAATATTCTGGATAAAGCTGGAATATATCTTAAAGTAAACCCTAAAAAAGAAGACGAAGAAAACGACGAATCTCAGGATAGCATTCTTGTTGATGATTTGTTAGCCGACGAAGTAGAGTCTACAAGCTCTTCGCCTCGTGAAAACTATAAAGGAAAAACTTTAAAGGAATTACAAAACTTACTCGATGAAGCAGTTGCTAATGAAGACTACGAAAAAGCAGCACATATTCGGGATGAAATTTCTAAACGGGAATAACCCTCAAACAACTTAAGTATACTATGAAACACGTATTTTTGTCATTTGCCCTAATTCTGTCATTACTTACTTCAACAGCCTTAGCACAAAGCAAAAATACACCACCCGATAGTATTCAAACTGAAATAGCAGAACCGACTGCTTCTCAAATCGATTCTTTAACTCCAACGACTTCAAATTCTGAAGAAATTATTGTAGTTGAAGAAACAGAAACTACGGTTAGCTCACCTATTGTTCCTAGTCAAGGCTTCTCTTTTAGTAGCCTTTTGCGAGGTGCCTTAGGCATGCTATCGTTAATTTTTATCGCTTTTTTATTCAGCAGCAACCGAAAAGCTATCAACTGGAAAATTGTAACAATAGGTTTAGCCTTTCAGTTACTAATCGCTTTTGGAGTCTTGAAAGTTGATTTTATAAAAACCGTATTCGAATTTATTGGTGGATTGTTTGTTTCTGTACTTGAATTTACAAGAGCTGGAAGTAAATTTTTATTTGAAGGCTTGGTTGTTGACATGGATACCTTTGGTTATATTTTCGCTTTTCAGGTACTACCAACTATTATATTCTTTTCAGCTTTAACCTCTGTACTTTTCTACTTAGGCATCATTCAAAAAGTAGTAAAAGGCATGGCGTGGTTGCTTTCTAAAGCATTAAAAATTTCTGGAGCGGAAAGTTTAAGCGTTGCAGGAAATATCTTTTTAGGTCAGACTGAAGCACCACTTTTAATTAAAGCCTATTTAGAAAAAATGAATAAATCTGAAATGCTTTTGGTTATGATTGGCGGTATGGCAACTGTTGCAGGAGCTGTACTTGCGGCATACATTGGCTTTTTAGGTGGCGACGACGAAGTGATGCGTTTATTCTACGCCAAGCACCTTTTAGCCGCATCGGTTATGGCTGCTCCAGGCGCCATTGTAATTTCTAAAATACTATATCCGCAAACCGAAGATGTGAATACCGATGTTTCAGTTTCTCAGGAAAAAATTGGTGCTAACTTTTTAGATGCCATTGCCAACGGAACTACAGAAGGATTAAGACTTGCTGTAAATGTTGGTGGTATGCTTTTAGTTTTTGTGGCTTTCATTGCCATGTTTAACGGTATTTTAGGTTGGCTTGGCGATGTCTCCACTTTAAATATTTGGATTACTGAAAACACAAGTTATAACAGCTTATCAATCGAGTTAATTTTAGGCTATGTTTTCGCACCTTTAATGTGGCTTATTGGCGTTGCTAAGGAAGATATGATGATGATGGGGCAACTATTAGGAATCAAATTAGCTGCCAGCGAATTTATTGGATACATCCAACTTCGCGACTTAAAAGATGCTGCCAACGGTGTTCATTTAACTTACGAAAAGTCAATCATTATGGCCACCTATATGCTTTGTGGTTTTGCCAACTTCGCCTCTATTGGCATTCAAATTGGAGGTATTGGTTCTCTTGCTCCGGGACAACGTAAAACCTTATCAAAATTCGGGATGAAAGCCTTAATTGGAGGAACTATAGCATCTCTTGTTTCAGCTACCATTGCTGGTATGATAATCGGTTAATCTTTCCATAAGCCCATCGTTAATAACTTTAGAATAAATTAAAAGAATTTCAAGTCTTTAGCTTACCGCTTTTTTCTATTTTTATCCCTTGAAAACTGGTCGCTTATTTTTTGCAGACCATTTTCATTTACCAATGACATTATGAAGCAATATCACGATTTAGTAAAACATGTTTTAGAACATGGAAATGAAAAAGGAGATCGTACCGGAACAGGTACGAAAAGTGTTTTTGGATACCAAATGCGATTCGATTTAAGTGAAGGGTTCCCTATGGTTACCACAAAAAAATTGCATTTAAAATCTATTATTTACGAACTACTTTGGTTCTTAAAAGGAGATACCAATATTAAATATTTAACCGATAACGGCGTGCGTATCTGGAACGAATGGGCCGACGAAAACGGCGATCTTGGTCCTGTTTATGGTCACCAGTGGCGTAACTGGAATAGTGATGAAATCGACCAGATTAAAGAGGTTATCGACACGTTAAAAAACAACCCGAATAGCCGTCGTATGTTGGTTTCGGCTTGGAATCCCTCGGTATTACCGGATACTTCAAAAAGTTTCAGTGAAAATGTTGCCAATGGTAAAGCAGCTTTACCGCCATGCCATGCTTTTTTTCAGTTTTATGTAGCCAATGGAAAATTATCTTGCCAACTGTATCAGCGTAGTGCAGACATCTTTTTAGGTGTGCCATTCAACATAGCATCTTATGCCTTGTTTACAATGATGATGGCACAGGTTTGCGGTTACCAACCAGGTGAATTCATTCACACCTTTGGTGATGCTCATATTTACAGCAACCATTTTGAGCAGTTGGAATTACAACTGTCTCGTGAAGCAAGACCTTTACCAACGATGAAATTGAATCCTGAAATCAAAGATATTTTCGATTTCAAATTTGAAGATTTCACTTTAGAAAATTACGATCCGCATCCACACATTAAAGGTGTCGTTGCTGTATAAAAACATAAAAGGCTTTCTAAATTGGAAAGCCTTTTTTTATGTATTTTTTTATCAATAAGCGTTTTGTTTTACACCGTTACAACACTATTATCTGCAGCAGCGTAATCGCTCCACACATATGAATCGGCAGCATCATCATTTATATATGTTCCGTCAACAACATATTTAAACTCGTAAGAATCATCTTTATCTAAATCAACAACACCTTTAAAGGTTCCGTTTTTTAATTTTTTCAAAGGCATTGCTTTAGTATTCCACTCATTAAAGCTTCCTACTAAGGATACTTTTTTAGCGTCTTCAGCAAGAATTGAAAACGTCACTTTGCATACTGGTTTACTCTTTAAGTACTGTTTTGAAATAGCCATAATATAAGTTTTAGTGATTGTTATGCTAACAAAAATAACAAAGAATTTAACATAGGTTACATTCTAACATGCTTTAAGGCAAAGAATTATCAATTTATTAATAATGACCTATTCTAAATTTAAACCTCCTATTTTTCCCCTAATGAATTTTATGTTTTTATCAGTTTAAAATGAATATTAATAACTGATTTTCAGCTTCATTTTATATATAGAAAACAGAATTCATAATCACTTTCCCAACAAAAATAAAGAAAGGCAATTCAACAAAAAGCTTTAACTTTACTCCTGTGTAAAACGAGTATTATGTTTGGAAAAAAGTCATCGGTACCTGAAATCGACAAAGAACAATTAGAGCTTATTGAAAACGCCCAAAGACGTATTAAAAAGAAAAAAGGGCTTTACAGGCACTTTGTTATTTTCTTAATTGCCTCGGTATTTTTTATAATTACCAATTTGGTTTTAGGCATTGGTAATGCCATCACTCCATTTGGTCAAGACTGGTTTGTAATAGCTATTCTTATCTGGCTTTTCTTTTTTACTTACCATGCCTTTTCGGTATTTGTTACACACCGATTTATGGGTAAAGACTGGGAGAAAACACAATTAAACAAACTTGTTGCAAAGCAACAGGAACGTATTGAAAAGCTTAAATCCAGCTTACCTTCAGACGAAAGTTTACTTAAAAAATTAAATCAAAAATTGACAAAAAACGACAACCTGACCATTATTGTGGCTGCAGCCGAAAACAATGCTATTGGAAAAGACAACAAACTTATCTGGCACATTAGTGACGATTTAAAACGATTTAAAAGTTTAACCAGCGGGCACCATGTTATTATGGGACGTAAAACTTTTGAAAGTTTCCCAAAACCTCTACCTAACCGTACGCATGTAGTTATAACAAGACAGAGTGATTACGAAGTTCCGGAAGGTGTTATTGTGGTGAATAATTTAGAAGATGCCATTGCAGTCGCTAAAAACGACGACCAACCTTTCATTATAGGTGGTGGCGAAATTTACAAACAAGCTATGGAAGTAGCCGATAAAATTGAAATTACTCGCGTTCATGCCAATTTTGAAGCAGACACCTTTTTCCCTGAAATCGATTCTGAAATCTGGCAAGAAACTTCACATGAGTTCCATCAAAAAGGCGAAAAAAACGAATACGATTTTACCTTTTTAACTTACCAAAGAAGATAATCCAGGTATAAACTCGAAATCTAAGAATGGCTTTAACAGATTACCTTAATTTTCGTAATTTGTTAAAGCCAATTTTTGTTTACCAATGCAACTAAAAGTTACTTTCCTCTATTTTCTTTTCATCGTTATGTCAGCGGAAGCTCAATCCGTTTCTGTAGAAATAAATAAAGATCAGGCTTACTTTACAGAAGGCAATGATAGCATTCTTGTTTATCAAATTACTGAAAAATCACAAAACGGAAATTACAAAAGGGCAAATTATATTCATCCACTATATTCATTAGATGGCGAGATTTTAACTGAGGATTTCCCTGAAGATCATTTACATCATCGTGGCATTTTCTGGGCGTGGCATCAACTTTATATTGGAAACAAACGTATTGGTGATGGTTGGGAAATTGAAAATTTTAAATGGGATGTAACTTCAGTAAAAGAAATTGAAAACCATAATATTTCAAAAACCATTCAAGCCGAAGTCTATTGGAAATCCAATTTATGGTTAGATTCCGAAGGTTATGAAAAACCATTTGTAAAAGAAATTACAAGCATCACCGTTTATCCTAAAACCGAAAATTATCGCGCAATAGATATTGAAATCCGTTTATTAGCTTTAGAACCCGATATGCGTATTGGTGGTTCGGAAGACGAAAAAGGTTACGGCGGATTTTCGTCTAGAATAAAGCTTCCTGAAGACATCAATTTTACTAGTTGTAAAGGAAAAGTAACTCCCGAAAACCTTCCTGTTAAAGCCGCTAACTGGATGGATATTTCAGGTGCTTTAGGGAAAGACTCATCTCAAGCTCGCTTAACAATATTTTGCCATCCCTCAAATCCAGGAAAACAAAACCGATGGATTTTACGTCAAAAACGTAGTATGCAAAATGCAGTTTATCCTTTTTCTGGTGCCAAAACGGTTGCTTTATCCAACAACAAACCAACTATTTTGCGCTACCGTTTACTTATTCATAATGGAAACGCCAACACTTTAAATCTTCCGAAAATTTATAAAGCCTATAAAAAAGCATACTAAAAGGTCGTATAAATACCTTTCAGGAATACTTTTTAAAAAAATCATGGCTATTTTCACTAATTTCGCAGCATGGTTAAAGAATTGCAACTTCGTGTAACTCTTAAGGAAGAGGGACACCATGATATTTTGGTTATTAAATCGGCTCAAGCACTTGGTGTCGATAAGGAAGATATTACAGGAGTAAAGGTATTACGTAAATCGATTGACGCGCGTAAAGCAAAAATTATCTTTAACTATAAAGTGGCTGTTTACATTCGTGAAGTCATGCCCAAAACATCGGAATATCAATTTGATTATAAAGATGTATCGAAAGCCAAACCTATTCATATTATTGGTTTTGGACCTGCTGGAATGTATGCTGCATTACGTTGTATTGAATTAGGTTTTAAACCCGTTGTTTTAGAGCGCGGTAAAAACGTTCAGGATCGTCGTCGCGATTTACGCGCTATTAATCAGCAGCATTTTGTTAATGAAGATTCAAACTATTGCTTTGGTGAAGGTGGTGCCGGAACCTATAGCGATGGCAAATTATACACCCGAAGTTTAAAACGTGGTGATGTGCGCCGTATTTTTGAAAATTTAGTATATCACGGGGCTACCGACCAAATTCTGGTTGATGCGCATCCGCATATCGGAACGAATAAACTGCCAAAAGTAGTTCAGAATATTCGTGAAACCATTTTAAAATATGGTGGTGAAGTACACTTTGAAACGCGCGTGACCGATTTCATTATTAAAAACAATAAAATACAAGCCATTCAATTAAATGGAAATGATGAAATGCCTGCCGACCGCGTTATTCTGGCAACAGGACATTCGGCACGCGACATTTTCTATCTATTACACGAAAAGGAAATTGCCTTAGAAGCAAAATCGTTTGCTATGGGCGTTCGTGTGGAACATCCGCAACATATTATAGACAGCATTCAATACCATTGTAGTGGTGAACGTCACGAATTATTACCAGCTGCTTCATATAGTTTAGTACAACAGGTTAACGACCGCGGTGTATATTCGTTCTGTATGTGTCCTGGCGGATTTATTGTTCCTGCTGCAACAGCTAACGGCGAAGTTGTGGTTAACGGCATGTCGCCTTCAAAACGTAATAACTTATTTGCTAATTCCGGAATTGTGGTTGAAATAGATGTGAATCGCGATTTACCAAAATACGAACAGTTCGGAGCTTTAAAAGGTTTAGAATATCAGAAAAATTTAGAGCGCATGGCCTTCACCGCCGGTGGCCGTAGTCAGGTTGCTCCTGCACAACGTTTAACCGATTTTGTTGAGGGAAAACTATCAGCAGATTTAAATCCAACATCTTATCAACCAGGATTAAATTCAGCTCCGCTACATTCTTTAATGCCGAAATTAATTGGTAGCCGTTTACGAAAAGGTTTTGCTGCTTTCGGACAAAAAATGAAAGGGTATTATACTGCCGAAGCTAATATTGTTGGCGTAGAATCCAGAACCTCATCGCCAGTTTGCATTCCAAGAAACGAACGTTTGGAACATCCACAAATACAAGGGTTATTCCCTTGTGGTGAAGGAGGTGGTTATGCAGGTGGTATTGTATCGGCTGCGATGGATGGCGAGCGTTGTGCTGAAGCTGCCATTGTTGGCTTATAAAAACGAAACAAAATTATCTTAGAAAAAATATTCCTATTTTTGCACCACTAAATTTTAAACACTTACAAATGAAAGCATATATATTTCCTGGTCAGGGCGCACAATTTACAGGTATGGGGTTAGATCTTTATGAGAACTCTCCGTTAGCTCAAGAATTATTCGAAAAAGCCAACAACATTCTTGGTTTTAATATTACTGATATTATGTTCGAAGGTTCTGCCGAAGACCTTAAAGAAACTAAAGTAACACAACCAGCTATCTTTTTACACTCTGTAATTTTAGCAAAAACTTTAGGTGATAGCTTTAAACCAGATATGGTTGCCGGACACTCTCTAGGTGAATTTTCAGCATTGGTTGCTAACGGTGCTTTAAATTTTGAAGACGGTTTAAAATTAGTATCGCAACGTGCTTTAGCGATGCAAAAAGCCTGTGAATTACAACCAAGCACGATGGCGGCTGTTTTAGGGTTAGAAGATGCAATCGTTGAAAACGTATGTGCTTCTACCGAAGGTGTTGTCGTTGCTGCAAACTACAACTGCCCGGGACAATTAGTAATCTCTGGAGAAATTGAAGCGATAAATAAAGCTTGTGAAGCATTAAAAGAAGCGGGTGCACGCCGTGCTTTAGTTTTACCTGTAGGTGGCGCTTTCCACTCACCTTTAATGGAGCCTGCTCGTGAAGAATTAGCAGCTGCTATCGAAAATACGACTTTCAGTAAACCAAACTGTCCGATTTATCAAAACGTAACAGCTAATGCCGTTATCGATGAGAATGCGATTAAAACCAATTTAATTTCTCAATTAACAGCTCCTGTACGTTGGACGCAATCTGTACAACAAATGATTACAGATGGTGCTACTCTATTCACTGAAGTTGGACCTGGTAACGTTTTACAAGGATTAGTTAAAAAAATTGACAGACAGGCTGAAACAGCTTCAGCAAACGTATAAGTCTTAAACAGACCTGTAGAAAATATTTAATAGATGAAGTTTACTAAGCGTACCTTATACATTATTTTAGTTATTGCGATTACCATTGCTGTCGATCAAATTTCTAAAGTTATTGTAAGAGGAAGTATTGAACCACGAACCGAAGTTAGTCCCGGCGAACGCATTCCCGTAATTGGCGATATGTTTGTAATGATGAATGTTGAAAATAATGGTGCCTTTTTAGGAATGGGTAGCGATTTAAACCCGACGCTTAGACTTATCGTGTTACTTATTTTACCTATTGTAGTTTTAGGTTTTGTATTGCGTCATATCTTAAAAGACAAAACTATAGATCCATGGTCGTTATTTGCATTTGCCAGCATTATTGGTGGTGGTATCGCTAATGTTTACGACCGTATTGTTTACGGTTCGGTAACCGATTTTTTCTTTATTGATTTAGGCGGCGTTTTTAGAACTGGTATTTTTAATATGGCCGATGTTTCGGTAACAGCTGGAATGTTTATCCTGTTGTTTGCCAGTTTTAAAAACAAGAAAAAAGTAACAATCACGGAATAAATTAGATTCTGAAACAGATTCAGAATGACAATAAATAGAAAAGGCTGCAATTAAATTATTGCAGCCTTTTTATATCTAAACGATTAAGAATTATTTACCTCTAACCTTCTTTTCCCAACTCCATGCCGAACGCATTGCATCGTCAAGAGATAATTCAGTTTTCCAACCTAATTCGTTATTGGCTTTATTGGTATCGGCGTAAGCTGAAATAATATCTCCTTCACGACGACCAACGATTTTGTACTTTAATTTTTCACCTGAAACGCGCTCAAACGCCTGAACAACTTCTAAAACAGAACTTCCTTTTCCTGTACCTAAGTTAAACGTTTCATAGTTTTCTTTATTTTTTCCTTCTAATAAACGCTTTAAAGCCACAACGTGCGCTTTTGCTAAATCGACCACGTGAATATAATCGCGAATACAGGTCCCGTCTGGTGTTGGGTAATCATCACCAAAAACAGATAATTCTTCACGAAGTCCTATAGCCGTTTGTGTAATAAAAGGCACTAAATTTTGAGGCACTCCGATTGGAAGCTCACCTATTTCAACAGACTCGTGTGCTCCTACCGGATTAAAATAACGCAATGCAATAGCTTTTATTGATGGCGTTACCTTACAGGTATCTCTAATGATTTCTTCACCTATTTGTTTCGTGTTTCCGTAAGGCGACTCAGCTAATTTAACCGGAGCATTTTCAGTTATTGGTAATTCATCGGCCTGACCGTAAACAGTACAAGATGAACTAAAAATAAATGCTGCAGATGGTAGTTTCTTTAATTCTTTAAGAATATAAACCAGGGTACTAATATTGTTTTCGTAGTATAACAAAGGTTCTTTTACGCTTTCACCTACTGCTTTACTGGCCGCAAAATGAATCACGCCCTCAACATCGCTGTGTTTCTTGAAAAAAGCTTCTACTCCAGCTTTGTCTTTTAAATCTAATTTTTCAAAGATTGGCGTCTTTCCAGTGATAGCGGTAATGCCGTCTAAAACACTTTCAGATGAATTTGATAAATCGTCGATGATTACAACCTCGTAACCTTCGCTTTGTAATTCTACAACAGTATGGGACCCTATAAAACCTAATCCACCTGTAACTAAAATTTTACTCATTAATGTAGTTTATTATTGTTGATGTTATGTGTGCAATTTGCTCATCATCCAACTCGGTATGCATTGGTAAAGAAATCACTTCCTGCACCAATTGATTTGTT
Organism: Aestuariibaculum lutulentum; assembly: GCF_032926325.1. NCBI lineage: Bacteria > Pseudomonadati > Bacteroidota > Flavobacteriia > Flavobacteriales > Flavobacteriaceae > Aestuariibaculum > Aestuariibaculum lutulentum. The sequence goes on along the minus strand of NZ_CP136709.1, from coordinate 1,868,116 downwards.
ACTACAAAATCAGCTTCATTATATCTCTCATCGGCATAAGCTTTCTGCTTATGAAGCGGAATTGGATAATAGACACCGCAAGGTATAGAATTTTCATTTAAATGCTTTACCAAACCATCTCTTTTTGTGCTGCTTACACGTAAGGTATATTGATGAAATACGTGACAATCAAAGGTATCGCAAATCTCTTCACAGCCGTTTGATAATTTTGGTGTAATTATATTATCAATACCCTCAAAAGCTGCTGTATACTTTTTTGCTGCGGCTTGACGTTTTTTATTATAGGTATCCAGGTTTGGTAACTTAGCATTTAATACAGCTGCCTGAATACTATCTAAACGTGAGTTGACCCCAACCACATCATGATGGTAACGCTCATACATACCGTGGTTTACAATACCTCTTAGAGTATGTGCTAAATCGTCATCATTTGTAAAAATGGCTCCTCCATCACCGTAACACCCTAAATTTTTTGAAGGGAAGAAAGATGTTGCTCCTACATTTCCAATAGTCCCTGCCTTAGCCTTAGTTCCGTTAGGGTATGTGTAACTCGCTCCAATAGCTTGTGCATTATCTTCTATAACATATAAATTATGTTCTTTAGCTATTTCCATGATTGCTTCCATGTTTGCACATTGTCCAAACAAATGAACAGGAACAATAGCCTTAGTTTTTGGCGTAATGGCTTTTTTAACGGCTTCAATATTAATATTGAAATCGTCTTCATTAACATCGACTAACACCGGCGTTAATTGTAATAAAGCAATAACCTCTACCGTTGCGGCAAACGTAAAATCGGCTGTGATTACCTCATCTCCTGGCTGTAATCCAAGTCCCATCATAGCTATTTGTAAGGCATCGGTACCATTGGCACATGGAATAACATGTTTAACGCCTAAATATTGCTCTAAGTTCTTCTGAAATTCGTGAACCTTCGGTCCGTTTACAAATGCAGTGGTTTCTAAAACTTCTTGTATTGAGGCATTCACCTCATCTTTAATCTCATTATATTGACCTTTAAGGTCAACCATTTGAATATTTTTCATCTAAAAAAATTGTAACTATTTACAAGGTTTAATAAAACTAGAAAGACACTTTTTTACTAACACTTGTATTTGGAGTTAATAGACTACGAAATTACGAAATTAGTATGCGGTAACCAATGAAATTGTATTAAAGAAATGTATTTTAGCACCAAACAAATAAAGCATTGAGTTTTACTTACAACATAGGCATTAAACTAGCTGGTTTCGGGCTGCAATGTATCGCTCCGTTTAACGAAAAAATTAAAAAAGGCGCTGAAGGTAGACGCGAAACTTTTTCTATTTTAGAAAAAAATATATCTAAAAAAGACAAAACACTTTGGTTTCACTGTGCATCTTTGGGGGAATACGAACAGGGCCTTCCGGTTTTTAAAGTACTTCGTGAGCACTATAAAAATCATAAAATTGTGCTGAGTTTCTTCTCTCCTTCAGGATACGAGATTAGAAAAAATTCACCCTTTGCCGATGTTGTTGTTTATCTTCCTCTGGATTCAAAACATAACGCTAAACGCTTTATCAATCTTGTACATCCGGAACTTACCGTTTTTGTTAAATACGATATCTGGCCAAATCTTCTAAACGAACTCAGGAAAAAACAATTACGAGCCATTCTTATTTCTGCGGCGTTTAGACCAAACCAATCCTATTTTAAATTTTACGGGAAGCATTTGAGAAACGCCTTATTTGCCTTCGAACATATTTTTACGCAAAATGAAGCTTCAAAAGAATTATTAGAATCTATAAACTACAACAACGTAACGGTTTCTGGAGATACACGTTTTGACCGTGTATCGAGTCAGTTAGAGATTAATAACACTTTAGATTTTATTGAAGATTTTAAGCAAGATAAACTTTGTGTTGTAGCCGGAAGCACCTGGCCTGAAGGTGAAACTTTACTGATTAACTACATTAATAATCACGCTTCAAAAGACATTAAATTCATCATCGCTCCACATAATATCAAACCGAACCAAATTAAAAACCTTCAAGACAAACTTGAAGTTGAAAGCGTTCTGTTTTCAGAAAAAGAGCAACACAATTTAAAAACGGCAAAGGTTTTTATTGTGAACACCATTGGTATTCTAACCAAAATTTACAGCTACGCAGACATTGCCTACGTTGGTGGAGGCTTGGGAACCACAGGCTTGCACAATACTTTAGAACCGGCGGTTTTTGGAGTACCAATTATTATTGGAAATATTTATGATAAATTCCCAGAGGCTCAAGCTTTAATTGATAATAACGGTATGTTTTCAATTTCTAATCAAACTGAATTCGACACCATTCTGACAGAACTTATTGAAGACGACACCAAACGTCAATTTACAGGAAACAATAATGCTTCTTTCATAAAAAAACATAAAGGTGCTGTAGACAAAATTGTCAAATATTTAGGATTTTAATTTTAGTTGTATTTATAAAAGAGACTAGAGAATTCATCAAGCCCTAAACATTAGTAAATACTTAATTTTCAGATCTCAACAAGACTTCTACAATTAAATTTAGTATATTTATAAGCAACACCTAAAATCAAAACTAATGAAAAAACTATTGTTAAACACAGCCCTGTTATTAGCCCTAAGTTTAAGTTTTACTTCTTGCAGAGATACTAAAAAAGCTGATTCGATTGAAGAAGCTATGGAAAACGTTAGTGACGCTGTAGAAGAAGCCGCAGATGACGTTAAAGAAGCTACCGATGATGCCATGGAAGCCACAAGCGAAACTATGGATGAAGCCGGAAGTACTCTTGAAAAAGCTGCTGACGACATAGATGAAATGGCTAATGATGCTGTCGATGCCACTAATGAAGCTCTTGATAAAGCTGAAAAAGCTGTAGATGATGCAGCCAAATCAACAGGAAAAGCATTACAGGATGCCAGTGATGCTGTTGAAAAAGAGGTTCAAAAAATTACGGACGAACACTACGAGAAAAAGAAAAACTAATTTGGTTATATAAAATAAAAAAAGACTGCTTTTCAGCAGTCTTTTTCTTTGTGTTTAGTTTGCAAACAGATTATTAAATATATTGGTTAAGTATATTCTCAAATAATTCCTGCTTACCACTTTGCAACTTCAATTCACCATTTTCCTGAGCAATTTGATATAAATCCTGAAGACTTAATTTACCTTCTTCAAATGCCTTTCCTTTACCAGAATCGAACGACGCATATCGGTCTTGTCTTAATTTTTCATATGGCGAAGAGGTAATAATTTTATCGGCTGTTAATAACGCTCTTGCAAAGGTATCTGCTCCACCAATATGTGCTAAAAACACATCCTCTAAATCGGTTGAATTCCTTCTGATTTTAGCATCGAAATTCACACCACCACCTTGTAAACCACCAGATTTTAAGAACACCAACATGGCTTCGGTAGTTTCTAAAATATTATTCGGGAACTGGTCGGTATCCCATCCGTTTTGGTAATCTCCACGGTTTGCATCTAAACTTCCTAACATTCCGGCTTTCGCTGCCACTTCAATTTCATGTTGAAACGTGTGCTGTGCTAATGTCGCATGGTTTACTTCAATATTTATTTTAAAATCTTTATCTAACCCATATTCTTTTAAAAACCCAATAGCTGTAGCGGTATCAAAATCGTACTGATGTTTCATAGGCTCCATAGGTTTTGGCTCGATAAAGAAGTTTCCTTTAAAGCCTTGTGCTCTGGCATAATCTCTAGCCATGGTTAAGAACTGTCCCATATGATCTAACTCACGTCCCATATCGGTGTTTAATAAACTCATATAACCTTCACGACCACCCCAGAATACGTAGTTTTCACCGTTTAAAGCAATAGTCGCATCCAAAGCCAGTTTAATTTGTCCGCCGGCACGTGCAACCACATTAAAATCTGGATTAGTCGCGGCACCGTTCATGTAACGTGGATTAGAAAAGCAGTTTGCTGTTCCCCAAAGTAACTTAACTCCTGAAGCTGCTTGTTTTTCTTTTAAATAATCGGTGATTGTTGCTAATCGGCTTTCTAATTCTCCAAATGAATTTCCTTCTCTTACTAAATCTACATCATGGAAACAGTAGTAACCGAAGCCCATTTTCGTAATGAATTCGAATGCTGCATCGGCTTTATCTTTTGCTGCCTGAATCGGATCTGAAGCCTTATCCCATTCAAAACTCATGGTATCTGTCCCAAACGGATCTCCTCCTTTTGCACAGAAGGTATGCCAATATGCTACTGAAAATTTAAACCATTCTTTCATGGTTTTTCCTGCTACAACCTGATCTGGATTATAATATTTAAAAGCTAAAGGATTGTCTGATTCTTTTCCTTCAAACTTAATTTCCGGGATACCTTTATAGTATTCTTTATTACCTATTAATGCCATTTTATTTAATGTTTATTTGTTCTTTAATATAATTTCTAATTCTATTTTCCATTTGTTATACGCTTCCTGATATGGAGTTTTATCTTCCAATGGTTTGTAGGTCATCACATAATCGTTTTCCATAATGCGCTTGCCAAAACTCTCAAAATTACCTTTGTGTAAATCGGCTGCGCGGGCAGCTCCTATGGCTCCCGTGGTATTATAAATTTCGATATCCTGATTAATTAAAGTTGCTACCGTACTGGCGAAAATTTCTGAACGATACAAATTATCATTTCCAGCACGAATAACGGTTGGTTTAATACCATCGGAGGTTAAAATTTCCATGCCGTAAACAAACGAAAAGGCAATACCTTCAAGCGCTGCGCGACACAAATGTCCTTTATGGTGATTGTTTAAATTTAAATTTGAAATGCGCGTACCAATATCTTTATTATTCAGCATACGCTCGGCCCCATTTCCGAAGGGAATCAAACAAACCCCATCTGATCCTACAGGAATTTTTGAAGCCAACGTGTTCATCTCTTCATAAGAACTCACGGCTAAATTATTTAGCAACCAACGATACTGAATGCCTGCGCCGTTTATACAAAGTAGTTTTCCTATTCTAGTATCTGTGCCCTTCGCGTAATTAACATGAGCAAAATTATTTACTCGCGAACTTTCTTTAACCGAAAGGCTGTTGGTTATTGCATAAACCACTCCCGATGTACCTCCTGTTGAGGCCACCTCGCCAGGATTGAAAACGTTTAATGATAATGCGTTATTAGGTTGATCTCCGGCACGATAATAAATTGGGGTTCCGGCTGAAATGCCACTCTCCTTTTCACCTTGTTTAGATACAATCGATTGTATTCCAAAGGTTGAAACAATATCTGGAATTAGGTTTTTATCTATACCGTAATGATCCAGAAGGAAATCGGCTAAATTGTCGGTTTTAAAGTCCCAAAATATACCTTCAGACAATCCTGAAATGGTAGTATTTATGGTGTTTGAAAACTTATAAGCAATATAATCGCCTGGCAGCATAAACTTGTAAATCTTTTCAAAAATATCGGGTTCGTTCTCTTTTACCCACTTTAACTTCGATGCGGTAAAATTGGCTGGTGAATTCAATAAACTAATATTACATTTTTCTTCTCCAATGGTTTCGAAGGCGTCATTTCCGATTTCTACGGCACGACTATCGCACCAAATGATGCTTTTTCGCAAAGGTTTTCCGTCTTTATCAACAACTACCAAACCATGCATTTGATATGAAATACCAATACCTTGAATTTGATTAGCCTCAATATTGTTTTCTGATTTTAAACGCGCAATCGCCTTGCATACGTGCTGCCACCAATCGTCTGGATGCTGTTCTGCCCAGCCATTCTTTTCGGCATACATGCTCATTTCATCTTCGGGCTCCTGCACAACAGCAATACTTTTACCTGTTTCGACTTCTACAAGTGCTGCTTTTATTGATGAGCTTCCTATATCTAATCCTAAATAATACATGTTATAATGATTCTCTTAATATGAGTTTTGTTGGTATATATGTTTGAACTGTTTTATCTTCATTTACAAAAGCTGCTGCTGTGGCTCCCATAGCTTTAAAATCGGTTGAGACAACCGAAATACCTTTATAAATAAAGGGTTTCATAGGGGTTTCGTTATAAGACAAAAAGCCAACATCGGTTCCTGGTTCTAAATCATTGGAACGACATTGCTCTAAAAAACTTCCTAAAATGCGATCGCTAACACTAATGTAAGCCTCTCCCTTTTTCACATCAAAGTCCTTAACATCGGTGATTACCTTATAGTTTAGCTTATTTGATTCGCAAAACGTTTTGAAAAACTTAACTGTTTCTGGCGGATGACTTGTAAAAGAAGGATAAACAAACACTAAACGTTTATACTTTTTAAATGCTAAAACCGCTGGTTCTAAAGCCTTCTGAAATGCCTCACCAAAATCCTGAAACACGTAATTATGATTATCTTCAGCTTGAATATTCCAGTCGATTAGTAATAACTTATCTTTATCGAAATCTGATAATATGGAGGCAACCTCCTTATTATTAAAATTCATTACCACATACTTATAATATTTCCCTTTACTGTTCTGTAAAATGGTTTTAAAATTATTGATGTTGTAATGATGAAACTGCACATCTACAATCACATTTTTAGGCAAATTATTTACAAAAGCATGATACAACACTTCTTTATAGGCCTTAAATGTATCTAATACCAAAAGCACTTTTCTGGTATCATTGGCTACAAAATATCCTTTGTTAGGTACAGACTCAATAACGCCATTATCCTTTAAAATAGAATATACCTTGAACACCGTATCTCTGGACAAACTATAGTCTTTGCACATAGTATTAACAGACGGCAAAGGATCTCCACTTCCTAACGAATTATTTGCCAGCGCATCATTTATAGCATTAACAAGTTGCTGGTATTTTGGAATATCGGTATTAAAATTTAAATCGAAATGCATTATCCGTTCTGTTCTGTTCTGGTTTGTAAAAATAATTATTTTTTTAATATGAAAACAAAAACGGGAATCATTTTTAATATGATTCCCGTTTTATAACTGTTTTAATTCACTTGAATTAATGTCTTAGTCTGTAAAAGTCCACGAAAAACTGAATGGATTTTGCTGTTTTTCTTTATTAGACACGTATATTTTAACCGGGTGCACACCTTTCTCTAAAACCATTGTTGTAGTTTTAACTGTTCCGGATATGTATCCGTAATCAGCATCAAACAATATAGCATTGTGCAATCTTACAACACCTTTTTCTAAAGCGCTAAACTCAAAGGTATAAATCCCAGTTTCAAGCACGTTAATGTATCCTTCTAATAGCAATAATTCACCTGAAATTTTTTCATACTTCACCTTATTTAATTTTGAAACACGACCTTCTTTTATTGGTTGCATTGTTGATAAATTAGGTAACCAAGGATAGTCTCCATCAAAAAATTTCCATTGCCAACCTTTCCCTGCTTTCTTTTTGCTTAAAGCTGGAACAGGAACATTATCGTAAGGACGTTTAGCTTGTTTATCTGCTCGACGAATACGAAGCACTTTATCCTTCATTTGTTGCTGAACCTCAACAAGAGAATCATTTTTAGCTAGATTATGCGATTGATGCGTATCATTAATCACATCGTAAATCTCGAAATCATCATTAGCCGATTGAATATTATAACGAATCCCAACCAGGTCTCCTAATCGAATCATTTGCATTTGATTACGAACACGCTGTCTATTGTTTGGTGAAAAATCTTGGTAATTAGGCGTTTTCCCCGGAAAAACATACTCCGAATAAATTAGTGACTTTTCCTTTGAATCTTTTCCTGTTAAAGCAGGTAAAATAGAAACACCATCGCTTATCGCCGGTGCTGAAAAACCAGCAACATCTGTAAATGTCGCCAACCAATCGTAAGAAATACTCGGCTTATCTATTTTTATATTTTCAGGAATATGTTCTGGCCATCTTGCAATTAATGGCATGCGTTCTCCGCCTTCTAAAACATCACGTTTCATACCATCAAACGGACCAAAACTATCGAAAAACACAGGGCTATTAGCGGCGTAACCTTTTGGTAAATACGATTCATTAGACGGCCCGTTATCGGAAGTAAAAACTACCAAAGTATTCTCGTCTATATCCAAATCTTTAAGCAACTGTATCACATCGCCAACGGCATTGTCAATTCGTCTAACGCTCGTTGCATAACGCTTATAGGTTTCAGGCCAGGCTACTTCAGGTGTATTTTCATTATCATCATCATCATAAGTTGCCTGGGCGTATTCCGGATGCATATACGAATCTGGAGTTCCTGATGCTGTATTTATCATTTGTCCGGAAGCCCCTGTCCATTGCAATCCGCCTTTCAAACCACCTCCAATAGGATATTTTTGCGTTGGTAATTCTAATACAGCATGTGGCGTATCGTAAGCTAAATACATTAAAAATGGTTTTTCGGTTTTAGCTTGTTCTACAATCCATTTTTTAGCGACAGCCGTCCATAAATCGGTAGTATAACATTTGTCCAGACCTTGAGACACTTCTTTATCATTTTCCCAAACTTCCTTTTTTCCGCGATAGATACCTTCAACTGGATAATGCTCGTGCCCGTCACTATGCCGCATATACCCATAAAAATAGTCGAATCCTCTTTTATTGGGTGTACTTGGCCAGCCTCCGGCATCAGCTCCCTGCAACCCCCATTTACCAATTGCGGCGGTGACATATCCCATTTTCTGAGCGACATTACCAATGGTATAGTTATCGGCTAAAGCTTTATCAAATTGGTTATCTCGTACGTTGGCATGTCCTTGTGACAATCCGGTTAACAGCGAACTTCTTGAAGGAGCACAAACCGGTGCTGCCGAATAATGCTGCGTAAGCATGGCGCCTTCATGAGCCATTGTATCGAGATTTGGAGTGCTTAACCACGGCTCTGAACGGTTTCCTTTAGTTTTACGTTGATTTTGATAAAACACACCAATATCGCCGTAACCTAAATCGTCTGTTATAATAAAAATGATATTGGGTTTTGTCGGCTTTGTTTGCTGTGCCCCGACTGAAGCAGAAGCACAAAACCACAATAACACTCCAAATTTAAATACTCTTTTCATGAATAATGATTAAATCCAAACAGTAATAGCTCCTAAATTTTCATTTGAAGCTTCCGCCTTTATTTCCTTTTTTAATTCATTATTTACCAAAAACTGAATCGTATAATTTCCCTTTTTATACACTTTAGGCAAAAATGTTTTTTCTGACAGCGGTAATGAATATACTAATTCGTCATGTTCATCAACAATTCTAACTACCGGTAAAACTTCTGATGCTATTGTAAGTTCAGGAAGTACATACTTTGCTTTTTTAAACAGCTGATCTTCCTGTGTCACCGTAATTGGCCAACCCGGATATTGTGCACCTTCCTTAGTAACATCTTTAAATCTTTCATAACACGAACTGGTAATGGTTCGTTTCTTTTTATTCACCGAAACCATACCAAATCCTGTGGATCTGTTATATAAAACAGCTGGTTCTTTATGATGATCAAAAGGATTGGTTACAGCGTGTACTGATATTTTATTCCCAAAGCCATCCTCAAAATCTCCTCTATATGCAGGGTTTTCAACAGAGTGGTTTGCTGAATTTACTGGTGGCCAAAAACGTCGTGGCCAGATATTATTAAGCGCTGGTCCAGTAAATGCGAATCCGCTATCACCATGCTCTTCAACCCCGTATTGCACAAAAGTTCCCAAATGTTGATCTCCGGCAATATGAAACGTAAAGCCTTTACGAATAATCTCTAAAGTTTCATCTCGCTTATTTTGAGGCCATCCGTTCGAATCCATATCTTTGGTAAAATCATCGCCTTCAACATATTCTCCTTTTTCTGGAACGCGTAAACCAGGTACCATATCATCACTCGTTGCACCTTTTGGTAATGTCGCAATAGTTGCAAAATTTGTTTGAGATAATAAGATTTTCATCTGCGTATCGTTAGACCAGTCATCTACCCAATTTTTTAAGAATGTTTCTTGTCTTTGTCCCAGCAATTCAGCATCAATATCTCTGTGCTTTTTAATATCGAATTCTGTATTTCTAATGAATCCATTAAACACATCGGCTTCTTCAGGAAGTACTGTTTTAGGTGCCGATTTAAACTTTCTATCTTCTAAAATAGCAAAACTCACGCCTGCATAATCCCATTGCGTGTAATACACATTAATACCTTGTTTTACTGGAGTGGCGTCATATGGATCCGGAAGATGACCTGTTTGCGTAAACTGGGCCATATTTACCCAATCGGCATCCATTTTATAACCACCTGTATCCTGAGCTGCAGATTCAAAACCTAAACTTGTATCGGCATGTGTTCCCCCACATCCCCAAAGATTTCCATGAAAGACATCATGATCATCTGTAATAATTCCACACGGGTGATGACGGAACACCTCTCGATACGACCATCCGAACATCATCCATTTTCTTAAGAAATCTAAACATCGTTTATCATACTCTCCTTCATACTGTACGCCATAACCACCAGTACCTTCGTAAAACTGATCACCTAAAAACACGCAAACATCATACGACAACTTCTTTAAATTATCCACGATGTCCTGATCTGGAAAACCATAATGCATGTTACAATTTAGCACTGCAATATTTAAATCTTCTTTATCTTTAGGTTCAGCTTTAATGGTTCCTTCATAATAATAACGTTTTACACCATTAGACTGAGGAATCTCTGCACAAATGCGGTATGGAATATCGCTTGATTCGGTCCAGTTTTTTACTTCAAACAGTTTGTTTCTTCCATCGTTAACCAATTCGCCTTTAGAAATGGTTTTCCACTCTCCATCTTTGAAAACCTCAAATCCAACCGAATGACCTGATAAACTTTCAAATGGTGAACACTGAGCCATTAACTTTAACTTCCCTTTATTCAAGGTATATTGGGCAAAACAAACAGGACCGAATAACTGAGTTTCATTTTCCTGAAGTGCATCACCTTCTATTTTCCAATCTTTAAAAGAACATGTTGGTGTATCTTCAACTTTCCATCCCAAATCGATATTAGAAAGTAAAGCAAATGTGCCTGCTAAATCTTCATTTTTAACCTTTAACTCGGGACTTTCAAATAATTCCTTGTTATTTTCCGGATTTAAAATACGAACAACTAATGTTTGCTCTTCATTTTTTGAAGGCTTTGTTTTGATTTGTAATTTGAAACTTTTTGGAATTTGAGAAAATGGTGTTTCTATTTCCTGCTCGCCAACCTGAAGTTGTCCTTTGGTATTTAAGCCTATTTCAAGTCCTTTACCGAAAACGGCGGCCGAACGATAATCGTCAAATTTACCCTTCGCGCCCAAAAGCATGCCTATGCAGCCTTTTTTATAATTTTGCAGTGCACCCTTGGTTTCAATGGTAACTTCTAAATCTAAAGCAGAATCGCCATGTTGATGCATGACTGTTAATAAATGCAGATTTCGTTCTTTACCTGCTACCACACATTCGACAGCTCCATTGCGTATCTCCCAATCTTGCAAACGGTTTCCCCAATACTCGGGCCCTGCCCATTTCATATCCTGAAATTTATCCCACTGGCTTTTAAATTTGACTTTCTTTTTAGAATCCCATAATTCTTCTATATGTGAAGACAAACCATAACTGGAAAATGCCATTGGCAAAACAGATCCCAAAACAATGGTTTTTAAATATTCTCTACGTTTCATTACTATATATTTTTTTTATAAAATCATTTTTTAACATTCGGCATATATACCCCTAACAAATTTCTGTATTCTTTACTAAAAATTACACTAGTTTTTATGCGAATAATGGGGACATATTTATCAATTACAAACTACCAAAACTAACACCAAACTAAATATCAGTTCATTATATATATTTTACAATCTGTAATTATTATGCTGCCTTCGAATATAATAACGTATTAAAAATCAAAAACCCTTAAAAAAACAAGATGTTAAAATTATTTAATTTACTGCCTCCTATTAGCTAACAAAGGAGGAGCATCTCCATTAAACGGATTCCATCGACTTATGCTTTTAGCTCCCATACCGGAAGCGCGAATAACAGCTCTATCTCCATAACGCTCGCGCATATTATCGAGTGCTTGGTAGAGCCTGATGGTTTTATCGTCGTCTTCAAATAAATCGATTTGATGACCGCCTTCAACCAAATGACTAAACTTAACACCTATTAATCTAACCAGTAAACGGCGTTGATATAACTTATTATAAAGCTCCATAACCACTGGAATAATATGATGATCGGCTGCGCTGTAAGGAATACGTTTTTGCTGGGTATAGGTTTGAAAATCGGAGTATCGAATTTTAAAGGTTATACATGCCGTTAATTTATTTCCGCGACGTAATTGGTAGGCTAAATTTTCGGCCATGGCACTAATAATACTTTTAAGTTTATTAACATCGGTGGTGTCTTTATCAAAGGTACGTTCGGTTGAAATTGATTTTCTTTCGCGATACTGCACCACAGGACTATTATCTATTCCGTTAGCCTTTTTCCAAATAGCAATACCATTTTTTCCAAATACCTTAAACATCATTTCCATAGGCATTTTTTGAATGGTTTCAATCTGCTTAATTCCCAAATCGCACATGGCTTTGTAAGTTACATCGCCTACCATTGGAATTTTCTTCACCGATAACGGAGAAAGAAACATTTTTTCATGCCCCACAGGTATTTGAATTTGGTTATTAGGCTTCGCTTCGCCCGTTGCAATTTTAGAAACGGTTTTATTAGCAGATAAACCAAAGGAAATAGGCAATCCAGTTTCTTTAATAATTCTTGACCGGATTTCGGAAGCCAACTGAAGACACCCAAAAAACTTATCCATTCCGGTTAAATCTATATAAAATTCGTCAATAGACGATTTCTCATAAAGCGGCACACTTTCCTTAATAATTTCGGTAACCGCATTAGAAAACTTAGTATAAATTCCCGAATTCCCTCTTAAAACAATCGCTTCAGGACATAACTGCTTTGCCATACGCATGGGCATGGCTGAATGAATCCCAAACTTGCGAGCCTCATAACTACAGGACGCCACTACACCACGATCTGACGTTCCTCCAATTAACACAGGTTTACCAACTAATCTGTTATCCAACAAACGTTCACAGGATACAAAAAACGTATCCAAATCCATATGAACTATCGACCTATCGTTTCTCATCACCCTAATGGTTTATTTGAATATCTCGGATCTTCAATAATAGGCAAGCGCTCCATTTTAGACACCTCAACAGTTATACAATCGAACTCTTCAATCACCTTACCGGTAATGTTATAAATACCTTTTCCTCGAAACGGGTATTTTAAGGCTACCGGCGGAAAATGAACCGTATCTAAAAAATCGCCTGCGACATCTAAAAACGTTCCGAAATACATCATCTTTCCGTTAGATGTTTTCGTGCGCTTTACGGTGACTAAATACCCTTGAATAGTTATAACACGGCCAATATTATTAATCAAATCGAATGCGCACATCGGGTCTGTTAAAGGTTCACGCAACAAATGAAACGGACTACATAATGAAAACCCCAACAATTCAATTTCATCGAAAGCGTCTTCTAAAGGAGTCTGTGGCAATTCAGGAATAACAAAGGCTTTTCTATTGGGTTTAAACAAGGTTATTTCATGGTCGTTAACTACAGATTTACTCACTTTCATATGCGCTTCCCACAGTAATTCTCTTTTATTTTTTCCCGTAAAACGGAAGGCATTAATCTTAATTAAAACAATAAGCTGCTCTATACCGATGTTCACCCGATCTATAAAATCGTCTAAATCGAAAAAAGCCCCGTATGCCTGGCGTTCTTTGAGTATTTTTATTCCTATTTTATCTTCAAAAGCATGTAAAAATTTAAACCCAATGTATATCGATTTTCCTTTAATAACCGTATCAATACCACTATTGTTAACGCAAGGAGCTTCAATAATACCGTCATGCATTCGCGCTTCGTGCACATAATATTCGGTTTGATAAAATCCGCCATAATTATTAATAGTTGCCACCATATATTCCAACGGATAATACGCTTTTAAAAACAAACTCTGATAACTTTCTACGGCATATGATGCCGAGTGCCCCTTGGCAAAAGCATAGCCTGCAAAGCTTTCAACCTGTCGCCAGATTTCCTTGGTTAGGTCTAATGCTTTATTCGACTTTTTACAGTTTTCAAAAAATGCATCCTTAACTTTTAAAAACTCCTCTCTCGATCTGAATTTCCCAGACATACCCCGACGCAACATATCGGCTTCGCCTAAATTTAAACCCGCAAAAAAATGCGCCACCTTAATAACATCTTCCTGATACACCATAACACCATAGGTTTCGGGCATAATATCTCGTAATACCGGATGTGCATCGCGTCGGCGTTCAGGATACCGATACCGTAAAATATATTCGCGCATCATCCCCGACTTTGCAACTCCCGGCCGGATTACCGAACTCGCAGCTACCAGCCCCAGATAATTATCAACCTGAAGCTTTTTTAACAGCATACGCATGGCCGGCGATTCGACATAAAAACAACCAATGGCCTTGGCATTCTTCAACAGAAATTTAATGTTATCGTCTTCTTTAAAACGTTTAATATCATGAATATCGATAGGCACATCATCCGGATTATTATACTTTACGATTTCGACAGCATCTTTAATTTTTCCTAATCCACGCTGACTTAAAATATCGAATTTATACAAACCAATATCTTCAGCAACAACCATATCAAACTGCGTTGTAACATAGCCTTTAGGTGGCATAAACGTGGCCGTATAATAATGTATTGGCTTTTCTGAAATAAGAATACCTCCGGCATGAATGCCCAGATAATTAGGAAACCCTTGAATGCGTTTGCTATAGGTAATTACCAGTTTTGATAAATCATCTAAAACTTCAAAATTGAAACTTCCTAAGGTCAACACATCTATTTCATGTTTTGGCAAACCAAAAACCTTACCCAATTCGCGAATAGACGCCTTGTATTTAAAGGTATTGTAAACCGTAATTAAAGCGGTGTGCTCAAACCGTTCGAAAATGAATCTGGTTATATCGTCTCTATCTTTCCAGGAAAAATCAATATCAAAATCTGGCGGATTGGTTCTGTACAAATTAATAAAGCGTTCGAAATACAGATCTAATTCTATTGGGTCGACATCGGTAATACGTAACAAATACGCAATAACACTGTTAGCGCCGCTACCCCGACCTACATAAAAATAGCCTTTGCTACGGGCGTATTTTAAAATCTTCCAGTTGATTAAAAAATAAGAAACAAAGCCTTTTTCCTTTATAATCTTAAGCTCCTTTTCAATACGATCTAACAAGACATCATTAACCTCGGCATATCTATAAGCGACACCTTCATAAGCCAGCTTTTTAAGTAATTTGAAATCTAAACCTGTATTACCCGTATAGGCTTTTTTATTATTTGGTTTTTGTTGTGAAAAATCGAAATCTATATTACAAACATCTAGTAAGCGTTGGGTATTCGTAATTATTTCAGGAAAATCTTCGAATGCTTTTATAATATCGTCTGCCGATTTTATAATGTCGTGTATTGTACCTTGTTGTTCTGCTGGAAGTTTACTTAACAGCGTGTTATTATCTATAGCGCGTAATAATCGATGCGTGTTAAAATCTTTTTTATTTGTAAACGATACCGTTTGTAGAATTACAACCTTATCTAATTGATTTATGTATTTCGAAAACCGAAACCGATTAAGATCCTTTATAGACACTCCAATAAATTCATTCTCTCGCAAGACTTCAATTTCTATTTCATTTTGAAACGGATAAATAACAAAGGTATCGGGCATTGTTTCAGCCCGCTTCGGAAAAAATAAATCATAACGCAAATGATGCGACAAATAATCATTTATATTCTTAAACCCATTATTATTCCTCGCCAACACAACAAACTGCTGCTGCGCTTTGTTTCTAAAATCGACACCAATAACTGGTTTTATATTATAATTAGCAGATAGTCGTATAAAATCTAAACATGCCGATGTGTTATTAATATCGGTTAACGCCATAGTTTTAATCCCGTAATACTGCCCAATTTTTAACAGGTTTTCAGGAGTAATGGTACCATACCGTAAACTGTAATATGAATGACAATTTAAATACAACGTTTTCTGCTTTATCAATTATTTTACAAAATTAACTACAATATGTAGTAAGTATTGCTTAATTTTGTAGCATATGAGTTATTTCGCAGTCAACTTTAAGTACCTGAGAACCTTAAAAGGGTTTTCGCAAGAGCAAATGGCAGACGAGCTGAACATTACACGTTCCCGAGTGGGATCGTATGAAGAAGCTCGGTCTGAACCACCTTTAGACCTATTGGTTAAAATTTCAGATTACTACAAGCTGCCTATTGATGCTTTAGTAAAAAACAACCTGACGAAAGTTTCAGACACGTCGTTTATAAACATTGGTAATCATCGTATTTTATTTCCAATAACAGTAAGCGAGGACAACGAAGATCTTATTGAAATCGTTCCCAATAAAGCTACTGCCGGTTACTTAAATGGCTATGACGACCCGGAATATATCGAGCAGCTCGAAAAAATTAAACTACCATTTCTTCCGTCAGGAAAACACCGCACCTTTCCAATAAAAGGCGACTCCATGCTCCCGGTAAGAGATGGGTCGTATGTTGTAGCGCGTTACGTTGAAAATATTCAGGATATAAAATACGGAAGAACTTATATTATTTTAACCCTGAATGAAGGTATTGTTTACAAACGTATTAAAGCCGCCGAACAAGATGAAATGTTAACACTACATTCAGACAACAGAAACTATCAACCATACGAAATACACAAGAAAGACATTTTAGAATTATGGGAATTTACCTGTTGTATAAACACTCAGGAATACGATGAGAGTGAGCTAAAAATAAGCAGCATTATACAAATGTTTCAGGAATTGGGTGTGGAACTGGAACAACTAAAAAAGACCAACATAATCTCCTAAATTTTTAAGCAAAAAAAAAGCCTTTACGGAAATCATAAAGGCTTTAGTACTGAAGGCGGGACTTGAACCCGCACGAACTAATGTTCATTGGATTTTAAGTCCAACGTGTCTACCAATTCCACCACTTCAGCATGGTATATTTTTTGAAAGTATCAGAGCGAAAGACGGGATTTGAACCCGCGACCCTCACCTTGGCAAGGTGATGCTCTACCCCTGAGCTACTTTCGCAGTCATTTATTATGAACGTGCAATATTGCTATTGCGGGTGCAAATTTACTATAATTATTAAAACTACAAAGCTTTTTATTTCTTTTTAAAATAAAAATTTCAAAAAACGAACACGAAACCAAATAAAATATTGAAAATCAACAAAATACACAGGAATACAATTTAACTTTCAAACACAAAAAAAGCCTTCACGAAAATCGTAAAGGCTTTAGTACTGAAGGCGGGACTTGAACCCGCACGAACTAATGTTCATTGGATTTTAAGTCCAACGTGTCTACCAATTCCACCACTTCAGCATGGTATATTTTTTGAAAGTATCAGAGCGAAAGACGGGATTTGAACCCGCGACCCTCACCTTGGCAAGGTGATGCTCTACCCCTGAGCTACTTTCGCAGTCATTTTTATGATCGTCACCTATTATTAACAGGCGTGCAATTCGTGATTGCGGTTGCAAATTTAGTACATTTATTAGAAGTACAAAGCTTTTTTTCGAAAAAAATAAAAAATAATTTTAAGCCTGTTTCTTTTTAACCAACATACGCTTAATTTCATTTAATTTCATCAAGGCTTCCACTGGCGTAAGTGTATCGATATCAGTTTCTAATATTTCTTCTTTTATATTTTCAAGTAAGGGATCGTCTAAATTAAAAAAGCTTAACTGCATTTCATTTTCCATCGATTTCACCTTCTCGGTAAGCTCCTCACTAGAGTGCGACTTCTCCAATTTCTTCAAAACCTGGTTCGCGCGACGTAAAACCTGCTGCGGCATACCTGCCATTTTCGCCACATGAATACCAAAACTATGCTCGCTTCCTCCTTCAACAAGTTTTCTTAAGAATAGTACATTATCTTTTAATTCCTTAACCGACACATTAAAGTTTTTAATACGTTTAAACGTTTCGGTCATTTCATTCAACTCATGATAGTGCGTTGCAAACAAGGTTTTTGGTTTCGCCGGATGTTCGTGTAAATATTCACTAATAGCCCAGGCAATAGATATACCATCGTATGTACTGGTACCACGTCCGATTTCATCTAATAACACCAGACTTCGTTCTGAAATATTATTCAAAATAGAAGCTGTCTCATTCATCTCTACCATAAAGGTCGATTCGCCCATGGAGATATTATCGCTCGCTCCTACTCTGGTGAAAATCTTATCGACCAAACCAATTCTTGCTGATTGTGCTGGAACAAAACTTCCCATTTGCGCCAATAACACAATAAGGGCTGTTTGACGCAAAATAGCCGATTTACCAGACATATTTGGTCCGGTAATCATAATGATTTGCTGAGCGGTTCTATCCAAGAACACATCATTCGCAATATAAGCTTCCCCAATAGGCAATTGCTTTTCAATAACCGGATGGCGTCCGTCTTTAATTTCTAAATCGAAGGATTCTTCAATGGCTGGATACACATAATGGTTGTCTTTCGCCAATTGTGCAAAACCACATAAACAATCTAACTGACCAATTAAAAAGGCATTCTGTTGAACTGGTTTTATATACTGATTCATCCACCCCACCAATTCGGCAAACAACTGCTGTTCGATTGCCAGAATACGGTCTTCAGCACCTAAAATTTTAGCTTCGTATTCCTTTAATTCTTCGGTAATATAGCGCTCAGCATTAACTAAAGTTTGTTTTCTAATCCAATCTTCAGGGACTTTATCTTTATGCGTATTTCGTACTTCAATATAATACCCAAATACGTTATTTGAGGCTATTTTTAAAGAGGTAATTCCCGTGCGTTCGCTTTCACGCTCGAGCATATCATCTAAATAATCTTTTCCAGATTTAGACAAGTTTCGCAACTCGTCTAATTCGGCAGAAAAACCAGCAGCAATAGTGCTTCCTTTTAAAATATTTACCGGCGCATCTTCATTAAGCATTTCCTTAACTTTTTCACGAAGCACATCGCAACTTTGCAAATTATCACCAATAATTTTTAACGATTCATTCGAACTGTTAGTCGCAATAGATTTTATAGGAACAATAGCTTCCAGTGAATTTTTAAGCTGAATAACCTCACGGGGACTTACCTTCGCCGTGGCTATTTTAGAAATTAAACGTTCTAAATCGCCAATATGCTTAATTTGATTTTGTATTTTTTGGTGAACCGACGTTTCCTTGGTTAAATAATCGACCACCTCATGACGCTGTTTAATTTTACCTGCGTTTTTTAAAGGCAATGCCAACCAACGCTTTAGCATACGCCCACCCATTGGCGAAATGGTTTTATCGATAATATTTAAAAGCGTTACCGCATTATTATTGGTAGAATTATAAAGCTCTAAATTTCGGATGGTGAATTTATCCATCCACACATAATCGTCTTCGGCAATTCTTGAAATAGAGGTAATATGCTGTAATTTATTATGCTGTGTTTCGGCCAGATAATGCAAAATGGAGCCTGACGCAATAATACCTTCATACAATTCTTCAACCCCAAAACCTTTTAGTGTTTTTGTATCGAAATGCTTGGTTAAGGTTTCGTAAGCATAATCGGTTTGGTATACCCAGTCTTCTAAATAAAACGTATGAAAATCGTTTCCGAAGGTCTCGTTAAACAACATGCGCTTTTGCTTCGACACCAATACTTCACTCGGACTAAAATTTTGAAGCAACTTATCAACATACTCAGCATTCCCTTGAGAAGTTAAAAACTCACCCGTCGAAATGTCTAAAAACGAAACACCAATGTGTTTTTTATCGAAATACACCGAACACAAAAAGTTATTCGATTTCGACACCAAAACCTCATCATTTAAAGCCACACCCGGCGTTACCAATTCGGTAACCCCTCGCTTTACAATGGTTTTGGTTTGCTTCGGATCTTCTAACTGATCGCAAATGGCTACCCGTTGCCCGGCTTTTACCAGCTTTGGTAAATAGGTATTTAACGAATGGTGCGGAAACCCTGCCAAAGCCGTTTCAGTCTCACTTCCTGCACCTCGTTTTGTTAATATAATCCCCAAAATTCCGGCTGCTTTTACGGCATCATCTCCAAAGGTTTCATAAAAATCCCCCACACGAAATAACAATAAAGCATCAGGATATTTTGCTTTAATGCTATTATACTGTTTCATTAACGGAGTTTCTTTTTTTGCGTTCTTAGCCAAGGGTAAGTAGTTTTTTAATGTTATTTTTGCATCAATTGTAGGAGTGCTAAAGTAGCATAATTTTAGTGGTTTTTGAAATGGAAACGCTATAAGTTATCTACAGAATATTGACATTAAAACCACCATGCGTAAATTAAAAAATAGCGAATTAGACCGATTAAGCGTTGAAGATTTTAAACAGGTTGAAAAAAAACCCATCATTATTGTTTTAGACAACATTAGAAGTTTAAATAATATCGGGTCAGTTTTTAGAACCAGCGATGCCTTTTTAATTGAAAAGATTTATTTATGCGGTATTACGGCAACGCCACCACATAAAGACATTCATAAAACCGCATTGGGAAGTACCGAGACTGTAGATTGGGAATACGTTGAAAACACGATGGATTTAGTGGACCGCTTAAAAGCCGAAAACGTTAAAATCTGTTCCATCGAGCAGGCCGAAAACGCCACCATGCTTGACAACTTTACCCCTGAAGCCAATACCAAATATGCTTTAGTTTTTGGTAACGAAGTAAAAGGTGTAGCACAAAAAGTGGTATCAGCAAGCGATACAGTGATTGAAATCCCGCAATATGGCACAAAACACTCCCTAAATATTTCGGTGAGTTGTGGTGTGGTGGTTTGGGATATATTCAGCAAACTAAAAACAATTACAGAATAAACCGCTGAACAAAACCAACAGCAATGTAGGTTTTAAATCTATAGTTTTACGTTAATTATTACCAATAAGAACTAAAATGAGAGCTTTTATCACCATACTATCTTTAGCTTTATTCACCAGTTGTAAAACTGAAATCAAGGTCGGACCAGATTACAGCAAACTGGAAAGTATCCCAACCAAAGAACAGGTAGGCCGTACCGTATTACCAGACACCATTGCTCCGGTAACCGCACCGTTTGCTATGCCCGAATTTGTAAAGCCAAGTTTCCCTGATAGAAGTATCAACATTAAAGATAAAATTGAAGTCACTGCTAGTTTAATAACAAATATTATTCAACAAGCTATCGACACCATAAGTACACAAGGAGGAGGAACAGTTATCATTCCTGAAGGCGAATGGCTTACTGGACGTATTGCTTTAAAAAGCAATGTGAATCTTCATTTTGAAGACGGCGCCGTACTTCGTTTTAGCACCGATGTCAAAGACTATCAACCAGCCGTTTTTACGCGCGTTGAAAGTTTAGAAGTGATGTCGCTTGCTGCTTGTATTTACGCAAATAACCAAGAAAATATTGCTATTACCGGAAACGGAAAGCTTATCGGGCCATTTGACGGAGAAATCAAAGCGCGCTCTTACATGAAGCCTATTGAAACTTTAGTAGATTTAAATAAACCAGCTGAAGAACGTATTCATGATGGCTCGAAAGAAGACTGGATTTTCCCTCCAAAATTCATTTCACCTATCAACTGTAAAAAAGTATATATTGAAGGCGTTTCATTAGAAAATACGGCCTTCTGGAATATCGTACCAACCTATTGTGACAATGTGATTATTCGAGGTGTTTATGTGAATTCTTACGGTATTCCTCGTGGTGATGGTATCGATATCGAATCGTCTAAAAATGTACTTATTGAATACTCGACATTAAATACCGGAGACGATTGTTTTACCATGAAATCTGGTCGTGGTGAAGACGGCATGAAAGTTAATAAACCTACCGAAAACGTGGTGGTACGTTACTGTCTGGCGCAAAAAGGGCATGGCGGTATTACCTGCGGAAGTGAAACTGCAGGCGTCATAAGAAATTTATATGTTCATGACTGTGTGTTTGAAGGCACCGTTGTTGGTATTCGTTTTAAAACGCGCAGACCAAGAGGCGGTGGTGGCGAGTACCTGTATTACGACCGCATTCGTATGAATTTAGAAGCCACAGCCATAAAATGGGATATGTTAGGAACACCTGCTTATGTTGGTGAATTGGCTGAGCGTTTACCAGCCAGACCTGTAAATAAACTAACACCGTTTTACAAAGACGTTTCTATGACCAACCTAATTATAGAAAACAGCACGCATTTCTTAAAGGTTTATGGTATTCCGGAATCACCATTGACCAATTTAACCATTGATAATGTTGACGCAAACAGCTCAGGTCTCATAATTATTAACGACGGAAAAAATGTAAACATTTCTAACGCAAAAATTGAAACTCCAGATCATGTAATTGATATTCTTGGCGGTGAAAATATCTCGTTAGAAAACGTTGAAATTAAAACAGAATCTTCTGCTTTAGAGTTTCCAAATGAAGAAGCGACTTTAAATAACGTGAAGTTTTTAAAATAATAATTTTCTTACTTCTGAGTTTTGATTTTTCTCAATGAAATGGTATGTTTGATTTAGAATCAAAAAATTCATCATCAATCATGAAACTATTAAAATCAATATTCCTTGTTTTTGCTATTGTCTTATTTTCAAATTGTGAAATTAAAAAAGAAACTAAAGACACAACAATAACAACATCGGAACTAATTGGAAACTGGAGACTTTCAGAAGATTCTGAAACTGAAAATAAAATTAAAAACGTAATATTTAAAGATGATTTCTCTGCTGAAATTACTTTTAATGACGGTTCTTCAACAAAAATTATTCAAGGCACTTGGAAATTAGATGAACCTAAACAAATAGAGGAAGGTGATTTCAATCTCACAATGAAATCGGACGTTAAACTTAATTTCAACGAAAGCAACACTAATAATGTTACCGTTTTTCTAAACGCCGAAGAACTTGACAACAAAATAATTCTAACGTCTCATAACTTGACACTTTCAAAAAGTTAATTAGAAAAAATCTCCTGTAAAACCCACAAATAATCTTCACGGTTATTTACAAAGTCTTTGTTAGAGACATCTATAATTTTTACGTTAAAATCGGTTTGAGTTTTTAAAAATTCCAGATAACCCGCGTTTATTTTTTCAAGATACTCATCAGCAATATTCTGTTCGTAATCGCGACCACGCTTTTTAATGTTTTGCTGTAAACGTTCGGTATTCTGATAGAGATACACATACAAATCAGGCTTACGCAACTCTTTATACATTAAGTAAAAAAGCTTTCTATACAGATTAAACTCATCTTCCTGCAAAGTCACTTTCGAGAAAATAAGCGACTTAAACACATCGTAATCGCTAACAATAAAATCTTTGAACAAATCGAGCTGCGATAAATCATCACTAATTTGTTGATAGCGGTCGGCTAAAAAAGACATCTCTAACGGAAACGCATAGCGACTGGCATCCTTGTAAAACTGTGGTAAAAACGGATTATCAGCGAAGCGTTCTAAAATAAGCTTAGCATTAAAATCATTCGAAATTTTAGTGGCTAAACTCGTTTTTCCGGCACCAATATTCCCTTCTATAGCAATATAATTAAAAGTTGAAAAATCGAAATCCGCGCTCGGGTTATGCAACACCTCAGCAATAGGCTCTAAAACCGAAGTATCGTCACATTCATCCAACAAAGCTCCAATGCTCTTTTTTAAAACCGGATGTTCAACTTTTACTGCAATATCGTTCAACGGCAACAACACAAATTTTCGCTTTTGCATTTCCGGATGTGGCACAATCAACGTTTCGGTAGAAATAATTTCATCTTCAACTAAAACAATATCCAGATCTATAGTACGTGCTTCGTAAGCATTGGGATTGGTTCGTACGCGCCCTAATTCAATTTCAATTGCTAATAAAACATCTAAAACCTGCTGGGGTTCTAAATCGCTTTGCAATGCTAAACAACAATTATAAAAATCGTCACTTTCAAAACCAAAAGCCGGTGACTCATACACTTTAGAAATCTGAGTAATCACACCAATACGCTGATAAATTAAATTTACCGCCTGCTGTAAGTTTTTAAGTTTATCGCCTTTATTACTTCCTAAAGCGATATGAAATGTTGTGGGTTGCATCATAAGTAACGGCAAAATAACTAAAACAAATTTTATTACTTTATATTTACTAATCGTATTTATTCACAAATTGCATGACTTTAAAAGATAAACTCGCTGCCCAACGTATTTATATGCTTTTAGGGGCTCTATTTATTACCTCGCTGGTGGTTTCGAACTTAATATTTCAGAAGTTTTTTTACTGGTATCCGTTTGATATTGAAATTTTCGGATCGAAACTTTTTGAAATTTCAGTTGGTATTCTTCCCTATCCCATTACCTTTTTAATCACCGATTTAATTAGTGAAATTTACGGTAAAAAACGAGCCAATCAAGTGGTTGTTGCTGGTATATTTGCTTCGGCATTCTCACTACTTATTGTTTACGTCTCGAGCATTGTACCCGCCACAAGCTGGTCTCCTGTAGACGACACCATGTTTAAAACCGTTTTTGGAAATACCGTACTTGCGGTTTTTGCCAGTATGATGGCTTATCTTTTTGCACAGTTTATTGACATACAGATTTATCATTACTGGAAAAGTTTAACTAAAGGCAAACATTTATGGTTACGCAATAACTTTTCAACATTTATTTCTCAATTTGTAGATACCTTTACCGTTGTTGGTTTGCTTTGCATTTTTCATATTATTCCATGGGAAAATTTTCTCGGACTTATCCTATCTGGATTCTTTTTTAAAATATTAGTTGCACTTTGTGATACGCCGTTTATGTATTTAGGCGTTTACCTGTTTAGAAAGCGCTTTAATTTAAAGATGAATGAAGAAATTCTTTTGCTTTAATTTTTATAAAAAACTTAACGAAGAAAATTCTTAGTTTCAAACTTTTCTGGTGACATTTGCGTATATAAAGTAACTCATTATTAAACCTATAACCTACTCATAAAACATAATACCCCATATTTATGAAGAAAGCTTTAAAAATTTTAGGTCTGTCTGTGCTAATTATTTTAGTGATTTTAATAGCGTTACCATTTGCTTTTAAAGGTCAGATAAAAGACATGGTTAAAACCTTTATTAACCAGAACGTCAATGCAAATGTCGAATTTAGTGATGTGAGTTTGAGTTTACTTAAAAGTTTTCCGCAGGCCCATGTTGAAGTGAACGATTTAGTGATTACCAATTTCGAACCGTTTAAAGGCGACACCTTGGTGAGCACTAAGAATATCTCCTTTACCATGTCGGTTAAAGAATTATTTAAAAATACTGAAGATGGTCCGTTAACTATAAATTCCATTTCTATTGATGATGCCTTGGTTAACCTAAAAACAAATGCCGAAGGCAAAAGTAATTATGACATCGCAAAAGAGGACGGCTCAACAACAGAAACAGAAACAACCAGCGATAGCGGTTTTGCGTTCGATATTGAAAACTACAGCATTAATAACGGTTCGTTTAACTATTTAGATGAAGCTTCTAAAATACAATTCAGCATTACAGAATTAAACCATACTGGAAAAGGAACATTTTCAGGAACTATTTCAGAGCTGGACACCAATACTGAAGCCCTTGTAAGCTTCAGTATGGATAGCACCGCGTACCTAAGCAACAACCACATTAAATTAGATGCTTTAATCGATTTAGATTTAGAAAACAGCAAATATACCTTTAAAGACAATAAGGCGTTTATTAATCAACTGCCTTTAGAATTTCATGGTTTTGTTCAGCTTATTGAAGAAGGTCAGGATATCGACATTACTTTCGAAAATCCGGGTTCTACATTTAAAGATTTCTTAGCGGTTATTCCTGCTAACTATTCAAAAAGCATAGAAGACGTGCAAACTACAGGCGATTTTAAAGTTAAAGGTATTGTGAAAGGTAAAGTAACCGAAGAAACGATTCCGACTTTAGACATCAGTATTACTTCAAACAATGCATCATTTAAATATCCAGATTTACCTAAGTCGGTTGAAAATATCATTATCAATACAGAAATTAAAAATGAAACCGGTAACGTTGATGACACCTATGTAAATATCAACACCCTAAACTTTAGAATAGATAAAGATGTTTTCAAATCGTCGGCAACCATTAAAAATTTAACCAAAAATATGCTGGTTAATGCTAATGTTGATGGCACGTTAAACTTAGGGAATTTAACCAAAGCCTATCCGTTGGAATTAGATCAGGAATTAAGTGGTATTTTAAAAGCTAATATCCACACCGCTTTCGACATGAATGCCATTGAGACCAATGCATACGAGCGCATAAAAAGCTCAGGAACCATGAGTGTTTCCGACTTTAAATTCGCTTCCGAAGACATGGCAAATCCCGTGAGCATTTCAAAAGCCGATATGACATTTAATCCTTCAACGGTTACACTTAATAACTTTAATGCAACCACAGGAAGTAGTGATATTAGCGCCAATGGATCAATTAACAATTTACTCGGATTTTTACTAAGCGACAGCACCTTAAAAGGAAACTTTAATGTAAACTCCAATAATTTTGTACTGAGCGATTTTATGACTTCCGATGAAGAAACAACAACTTCAGAAGAACAAAAAACCTCAACAACCACAAGTAATACGGAGAGTTTAAAAATTCCAGCATTTTTAGATTGTACTATAAACGCCAATGCAGCGAATGTAACTTACGACAATTTAAAACTGAAAGACGTTAAAGGCTCACTGGTGATTAAAGACCAACAGGCTACATTAAACAACCTAACATCAAAACTGTTTAATGGTAATTTAGCGGTTTCGGGTAATGTTTCTACAAAAAACGAAACACCAACATTTAATTTAGATTTAGGTGCCGAAAATTTCGATATCGCCGAATCTTTTGCTGGTTTAGATATGTTTCAAAGCATCGCCCCTATTGCTAAAGCTTTACAAGGAAAATTAAACACGAAACTAAATTTAAAAGGCGATTTAACTCAGGATTTTACTCCAAATTTAAATACCCTTTTTGGTGACGCTGCCGCGGAATTATTAACTACAAAAGTAGACCCACAAAATGCACAGGTTTTAAACAAACTGGAAAGCTCCTTAAGTTTTGTTGATTTTGATAAATTCAGCTTTAACGACTTAAAAGCTTATTTAGAATTTGCTAACGGAAAAGTTACCGTAAAACCTTTCACTTTTAAATATCAGGATATTGCCATTGAAGTTTCTGGATCCCACGGCTTCGACAAAACCATGGCTTATAGCGCGGTATTTGATGTCCCTGCAAAATATTTAGGAAACGATATTAACAAACTTATCAGCAGTATAAACGACAGTAAAGTTAATGATATTAAGGTACCTATTACTGCAAATATTTCCGGTAGTTATACAGACCCGAAGGTGTCAACCGACTTAACAAGTGGCGTTAAAAATTTAACGAGTCAGTTAACAGAAATTCAAAAACAAAAATTAATTGGTCAAGGTAAAAATGAACTCAATAATTTATTAGGCGGATTAACCGGGAGCACTTCATCTTCTAAAACCACAACCAGTACAGATTCAACTTTAACTCAGGAGGCAGAAACCAAAACCACTTCACAGGAACAGATTAAAGAAAATGTGAAAAATGTTTTAGGCGGTCTTTTAGGAGGCAAAAAGAAAAAAACAGATACCGTGAATTAAAAATATCGATAAAATAAAATTTCAAAAAAGGCAGGTTTACACAACCTGCCTTTTTTATTGAATTTCTAAAAAACACCTGAAAACAGACTTAATTTTCATCAAATTTGAAGTATTCAGCTCAAAATGAAGGGTTTTATGTTAAAGAAATGCAAGTTTCCTTGCTTTTTTCAATTAAAATATTATAATGTGGGTTAGATATATTTTAAAACAGAAAAAAGTATAAATGAGGCAACTTAAAATCACAAAACAAGTAACCAACAGAGAGTCTAAATCCCTTGACAAATACTTGCAGGACATAAGCAAAATTCCACTGATTACAGCAGATGAAGAAGTCGAGCTGGCGCAACGTATCAGACAAGGTGATCAGGTGGCTTTAGACAGGTTAACAACAGCCAACTTACGTTTTGTTGTTTCGGTAGCTAAACAATACCAGAATCAGGGGCTTACCCTACCCGATTTAATTAATGAAGGGAATGCCGGATTGGTAAAAGCAGCCAAGCGTTTTGACGAAACACGTGGTTTTAAGTTCATTTCGTATGCTGTTTGGTGGATTCGACAAGCAATTCTTCAAGCTTTAGCCGAACAATCTCGAATAGTTAGATTACCTTTGAACAAAATTGGCTCGATTAACAAAATTAATAAGGCCTATTCGTTTTTAGAACAGACACACGAGCGTGCTCCCAGCGCCGAAGAAATTGCTCAGGAACTAGATTTAACCGTTAGCGATGTTAAACAATCCATGAAGAATTCCGGACGCCACCTATCCATGGATGCACCATTAAAAGAAGGCGAAACCTCAAATTTATATGATGTGGTTTCGGCAGGCGATTCGCCAAACCCGGATAGATACTTAATGAATGAATCGTTAAGTACAGAAATAAACAGAGCCTTAGATACTTTATCACAAAAAGAAAGCGACATTATTCGTTTAAATTTTGGATTGAGCAATCAACCGCCAATGAGTTTAGACGAAATAGGAAAAACGTTCGATTTAACACGCGAACGCGTTCGCCAGATAAGAGAAAAAGGCATCAGAAGATTAAAGCATACATCGAAAAGTAAAATTTTAAAAACGTATTTGGGATAGTCCTGAATACACTCACTCTATAAATAAACTATATGTTAAGAATTGAAATTAAAGAAGGGGAAAACATTGAACGCGCACTGAAACGCTACAAACGTAAACACAGAAACGTTAAGGTGATGCAAAACTTGAGAGATAATCAATTTTTCACAAAACCATCGGTTAAAAGAAGACGTCAAATTCAAAAGGCGGAATATATCCAAAACTTAAGAGATCAGGAAGATATATAAATCGTTCCTTTTAGGATATTAAAAAAATCACGCCAAAAGCGTGATTTTTTTATTTCATTATTTAATTACTGAATAGTAATATTCACTACCAAACCTTCATTACTGCGCACATTAAAAACTGTTTGGTCTTCAAAAATTAAATATTGTCCTTTTATTCCTTTTAACACTCCCTGATAACTTGGTGTTTTTCCTAAATTTAAACTTTTAGGTTTTAATGGATATTGATGTACCGGATACTCCAAATTGGTTTCCGAATTGCTCTCAATAAAATACTCTTTAGCTTCATCTGGGATATATTGTTTTAAACGCTCACGCCATTCCACCAAATTTTCATCTTCTATATCATTTTTTAACATAGTACGCCAATTGGTTTTATCAGATACGTATTCTTTTAAAGCCACCTCGGTAATTCCTGCAAGATACCGGTTAGGCACCTCAACAATTTCAATGGCTTCATGTGCTCCTTGATCTATCCAACGTGTAGGCACCTGAGATTTTCTGGTCACCCCTACTTTTACACTACTGGAATTTGCCAGATACACAATATGCGGCTGTAACTGCATTTTCTTTTCGTACTCCAAATCCCGATCTTCTTTTCCTAAATGTGCCGTACTCAATTCCGGACGCATAATCCAGTCGGCTGCCTGTGGCACATCAAAAAAACAACTTTTACAAAAGCCCTGACGATAAATAGGCTTATCTAATCCGCAGTTTAAACACTGGTATCTAACAAACTCTATGGAAATATGTTTATCCAACAACTGATTCATGTTTATAAAGTCGTTATCAAACACTAAATAATATTGAATAGGCGATGCGTATTCTGTTTCCATTTTCGTTAAAACCCCTTGGTAAGTCATCTGCTTTCTTTTTATTGTTTTTTGTAATTCCCTTCAAAATTACGAACATTTAAAGAATAAATCTAAATGTGAATTTTGCTTTTACTTTTCAACAAAAAAAATGTTATTTTAGGCATTCAAAGATAGTAGCTCAAAAATATGCCAATTACGATAGTTAATTCCATTGCTTCCTGGTTTTTAAAAAAACGATTCCAACAAATTGATTTGTTTTTAAAACATCCCAACGAGGTACAGAATGAATTATTGCTCAGTCTTTTGGATTTTGCTAAAGACACCGAAATTGGCAAACAATACGATTTTGCTTCAATAAAAAACTATCAAACCTTTACCGAGCGCGTTCCTATTAAAAACTACGACGGCTGGCAGGATATTATTCAGCGTTCCATGAAAGGCGAGTCGAATCTGTTCTGGCCAACACCAATAAAATGGTATGCCAAATCGAGCGGAACAACGCGAGCAAAGAGCAAATTCATTCCGGTTAGCGAAGAATCTTTAGAAGACTGCCACTACGCAGCAAGTAAAGATTTACTTTGCATGTACCTGAATAACAACGAAGAGTCACAATTATTCACAGGTAAAAGTTTACGCTTGGGCGGAAGCAAACAGTTATACAAAGAAAATGGCACCGCATTTGGCGACTTATCTGCCATCTTAATTGACAATATGCCGTTTTGGGCAGAGTTTAGTAGTACGCCTTGCAATAAAGTTTCTTTAATGAGTGATTGGGAATACAAAATGCAAGCCATTGTTGATGAAACCCGCTTTGAAAATGTAACGAGTCTTGCTGGTGTCCCTTCATGGATGTTAGTACTTTTAAACAATGTTTTAGAAACTACAGGAAAAGGTAATTTACACGAAGTCTGGCCCAATCTGGAAGTTTATTTTCATGGTGGTGTGAGCTTTACGCCTTATGTAGACCAATACCAAAGTATACTTCCTAAAAACGGATTTAAATACTACGAAATTTACAATGCTTCGGAAGGCTTTTTTGCCATTCAGGATAAAAACGATTCTAACGAATTGTTACTCATGTTAGATTATGGTATTTTTTACGAGTTTATCCCAATGGATGTTTACGCAACTTCGGAAGAAAAAGCCATTCCTTTAAGTGAAGTAGAACTCGGCAAAAACTACGCGATTATCATTACCACCAATGCTGGATTATGGCGCTATAAAGTTGGAGACACGGTTCGTTTCACCTCTTTAAGTCCTTATCGCATAAAAATCTCCGGAAGAACCAAACATCACATAAATGTTTTTGGTGAAGAGTTGATTATTGAAAATGCTGAAAATGCCTTGAAACAAGTGTGTAAAGATACCGAAGCCGAAATTGTTGACTTTACAGCTGCGCCTGTTTTTATGGAGGGTAAAGAAAAAGGTGCACACGAATGGTTAATTGAATTTAAAAGACTTCCCAGAAATATCGAGCAATTTAACGAACTGTTCGACGATGCTTTAAAAGCATTAAATTCTGATTATGAAGCCAAGCGTTTTAACAACATTACCCTTAACAAGCCTAAGATTAATGTGGCTCGTGAAAACCTATTTTACGACTGGCTAAAACAAAACAATAAATTAGGAGGTCAACATAAAGTGCCACGACTATCTAACACTCGAGATTATCTTGAAGAGTTACTAAAATTAAACGCCAGTTAGATTTTACCAAAATTACCGACGAAAGGTTTTACACAAAGTCTTTAGTCGAGTATTTCATCTTATAATCTAAAAGAGGAAAAAGGGTTTTGCATAGATTGTTAATAAGTCTATATTTATTTAAAATTTGAAAACAAAACGTTACCAAAATATACCCTTATATTAATTAATATCCATAAAAAATAAAAAACCACGCTAATAGCGTGGTTTTTTTATGTGTAAAATTATGGAAGTCTTAAGAAACTGCTTTTAGTTTTTTTAAGGCTGTTTTTGATAATTTTTCTTCAGCGTACGCTTTAGTTACATTCAAGTTTTTTTCATCGCTACTTGGCAATTCAAACATCGCATCCGTTAAAATCTCCTCGCATAACGAACGAAGTCCTCTGGCTCCTAACTTATACTCAATAGCTTTATCAACAATATACCCTAAAGCACCATCGGTAATCGTAAAATCAATATCATCCATCGAAAATAACTTCTGGTATTGTTTTATAATAGCATTTTTTGGCTCAGTTAAAATGGCTCTTAAGGTTTCAGCATCTAACGGATCCATATAAGTCAACACTGGTAAACGACCAATAATCTCAGGAATTAATCCAAAATCTTTTAAATCTTTCGGAATAATATACTGTAATAAATTATTTTGATCAATTACCTCATCAGACATAGATGCGCTATATCCAACCGCCTGCATATTTAAACGTTTAGAAATCACACGCTCAATACCATCGAATGCTCCACCGGCAATAAATAAGATATTTTCGGTATTTACTTCAATGAATTTTTGATCCGGGTGTTTACGTCCGCCTTTTGGTGGTACGTTAACCACGGTTCCTTCCAACAGTTTTAATAAAGCCTGCTGAACACCTTCACCAGATACATCACGTGTAATAGATGGGTTATCGCTTTTACGAGCAATCTTATCGATTTCATCAATAAAAACAATACCTTTTTCAGCGCGCTCTAAATTATAATCGGCTGCCTGTAATAAACGTGTTAAGATACTTTCAACATCTTCACCAACATAACCAGCTTCAGTTAAAACAGTAGCATCAACAATAGCTAAAGGCACATTTAACATTCTGGCAATGGTTTTAGCCATTAAAGTTTTACCTGTACCTGTTTGCCCAACCATAACAATATTACTTTTTTGAATATCGATATCGTCATTTGTTGTTGGCTGTAATAAACGCTTGTAGTGGTTATATACCGCTACAGACATTACCTTTTTAGTTGTATTCTGACCAATAATATATTCGTCTAAAAACGCTTTAATTTGCTGCGGCTTACGTAATTTCAGCTCCGCAGATAAATCACTAGTATCACTCTGTTTAGATTCTTCTAAAACAATACCATGCGCTTGCTCGATGCATCTGTCACAGATGTGAGCATCTAACCCAGCAATTAATAAATTGGTTTCTGGCTTTTTTCTACCACAAAACGAACATTCTAATTCTTCTTTTGCCATTAATCTTACAATTTTCGGGAGAAAAACATTTTATAAATCCCTCTATAACAATTCTTTAAAATTACAATTTTTATTTTAGTTACGAACCAAAATCTCGTCAATCATACCGTATTCCTTAGCTTTATCAGCTTTCATCCAGTAATCACGATCACTATCAGCATACACTTTGTCGTAATCCTGACCTGAGTGCTTACTAATAATCTTGTAAAGTTCTTCTTTTAAAATCAAGATCTCACGAGCTGTAATTTCGATATCACTTGCCTGACCTTGAGCGCCTCCTAACGGTTGGTGAATCATAACGCGAGAGTGTGTTAATCCGCTACGTTTACCTTTCGCTCCTGCACATAATAAAACCGCACCCATAGACGCTGCCATACCTGTACAAATAGTCGCTACATCTGGCTTAATAAACTGCATGGTATCATAAATACCTAAACCAGCGTAAACACTACCACCTGGGGAGTTGATGTATATTTGAATGTCTTTATTAGCATCGGTGCTTTCTAAAAACAATAATTGTGCTTGAATAATATTAGCTACCTGATCGTTAATTCCTGTTCCTAAGAAAATGATACGATCCATCATTAAACGCGAGAACACGTCGAAAATAGCGATGTTCATTTGGCGCTCTTCAATAATGTTTGGCGTTAAATTGGTTGGATACATACTACTAATAATTTTATTGTAGTATGTACTGCTAATTCCTTGATCTTTTATCGCGAATTTTTCAAATTCTTTTGCGTAATCCATAGTGTACTTTGTTATTGAGGTTAAATCCTTAAGTTTTAAAATAATGACTAATTTACGACTTCAGAAAAGCCATATTTAATCAACAAATTAGGCTCTAGAATTAGTAAATTCTAGAGCCTAAATATACGCATTTATTCTTTATAAGATAAATGATTATTTATCTCCGTAAACTTCTTTAATGAAGTCTTCGTAACTTAATTCTTTAACTTCGATATTAGCTTTTTCTTTGTAAAGCGCTAATAATTTTTGAGAGATTAATTGCTCTGAAATACGACGCGCTTCATCCTGACTTCCTAATACACGAGCAGCAATATCATCTAACTCTTTATCTGAAGGATTCATTTGACCAAACTGAGCCATTTGAGCTTTAATCATATCTTTCGCATGATTTCGGATATCGTCCATAGTTACTTTGATATCGTTATCTACGATTAATTTGCTCTCGATTAACTGGTAACGGATTCCTTTTTCTGACTTCTCGTACTCTTCTTTAGCTTGATCGCTATCGATTGCTTGCTCTTCGTTAGAGGTTTGCTGAATCCATTTTTGTAAGAACTCAGCTGGCAAATCAAACTGTGTGTTTGCAACTAAATACTCAGTTACATCATTTAAAAGTTTTTGATCTGCTTGTTGAGCGAATTGCTTTTCAGCATCTTCTTTAATCTTTTGTTTTAATTCAGTTACAGATTTTACAACGTCTTTACCAAAAAGTTTATCAAATAATTCCTGATCTAACTCTGCTAACTCACGTGTGTTGATTTCTTCGATAGTAAATGTTACTTCGATATCTAAACCGTGAACCTCATCGTGACCTAATTTTAAAGCGTGCATTAATTCGTGCTCATCATCAAAAAGACCTTTAGTTTGTAACGTTACAACATCACCAACTTTAGCTCCAATGAATAATTTTTCAGTAGCATCTCCTGCAAATCTATCTAAAGTAAGGTTTACTTTATTTTCGATTTCGCGCTCTTCGTTTCTGTAAACACCAGTAATTTCGCTATCTGCAGCAACCTCGTTTTGAGATACCAATTTACCGTATTGCTTTTGAATGTTAGCCACTTGCTCGTCTAACATTTTGTCGTCAGCGATGATATTATATTGAACGATAGGTTCGTTGCTTGCTACATTTACTTCAAATTCCGGAGCTAATCCTAATTCGAATTCAAAAGAAAATGTATCTGCATCCCAATCGATATTATCCTGAGTTTTTGGTAGTGGTTGTCCTAAAACATCTAACTTCTCTTCAGTTAAATATTTATTTAAAGCGTCTTGTAATAATTTGTTTACTTCGTCAACTAATACAGCTTTACCATATTGTTTTTTAACCATTCCCATTGGCACGTGTCCTTTTCTAAATCCTGGAATGTTAGCTGTTTTACGGTAATCTGATAATATTTTCTCTACTTTATCGCTATAATCTTCTTTCGCGATATCTACTTTTACTACAGCATTTAATGCATCAACGTTTTCTCTTGTAATATTCATTTTTAAATGATATAAAGCCTTATCAGGCATTTAACAAAACAGGTTTTTGGTAAAACCTGAAATAATGTAACTAAAATCGGGTGGCAAAAATACAATATTTTTACCACCCGACAAAGTTTTTAATTGCTTGATTTTATGCGATTTCCTTAATTATTTTTAGAAGGTGTCAAGTTATTCGTTTTTAACACATTTACTCCTATAGAATACAGAAATGAAAGGCAATTTCTATAAGATTTAATCTTCTTTTAAAACGGACTGAAGTATGGACTGTAAAATTGAGAGTAACAAACTAAACAAGACAGCCCACCAAAAGCCATCTAAACTAAATCCAGAAACAAATTTTCCTGCCAGATAAATGATTAATCCATTAATAATTAGCAAGAATAACCCTAAGGTTAAAATGGTAGCTGGCAATGTAAATAATACCAAAAGTGGTTTCACAAATAAATTTAACACCGCTAATACAATAGCTACAATAATAGCCGTAACATAACTATCGATATGTACACCGGATAATATTTGCGATATGACCAATACCGCGATGGCGTTAATTAATAATCTAATTATTGTTTTCATATTTAAAGAGTTAGATATGAAATATACGAATTATATGAGAAATAAAAACTATCTAATTACCTCTAATCGCTAAACCAATTGGTAATGAATAAGGGACTGTAACTAGTTTACCTCTTACTATTCCAGGTTTCATTCTTGGTAAAAGAGAAACAACTCTTATCGCCTCAGCTTCTAGCCCCCCGTGTTTCGCTTTGGCTCGTATATTAATTACGTTACCGGTTTTGTCTATTTTAAACATGACGTATATTTTTTGTACCCCATTCAAGCCAATATCCTTTATAAAAGAAGTATTATATTTTTGAGAAACAAAGGCAGTTACATTTTCAGACATACATCTTTTCTTCCCATTATTTGCAAGTGAATTTTCACATCCGGGATAAACAGGAACTCTTTGAAAAACTCCATCAGGCACTTCAACTACCTCAAGATTACTAGCCCCTGATGCTTTCTTATATACTCCTTTTTTTATATTTTAACACCCCAAAAAGATGTCCATTAGAATCAAAATGTTTTTCCTCTCCTTCCTTTTTGTCTAGCTCAAAATTACCTGAATTTTTAACGCTTCCATTTTTATCATACTGCCTATATTCTCCCTGCTTATATCCGTTAACATAACCAACTTCCCATTCTAACTCTCCTGTTTCATAAAACTGTTTCCAAAGTCCATTAAGTTCGTAATTATCATAATGACTTTCAACTTTTAAAATTCCGTTTTTATAATATTCTTTATAATCTCCAGACCAAACAAATCTTCCCTTATTATTTGTCTCCTTAATTTCTACGGAATAAAACAAGATCCCATTTTCATCATATTCATAAGTTATTAATCTGCCTTCAACGTCATTTTTTGTTTCTTTTAGAATAACACCTTCTTTAGAATATTCTCGTTTCATGCCCGTAAACTTTCCGTTATTATCATTCACGTAAACTTCTAAAAGTTGCCCATTGTCTTAATAGGTTTTCCAGACTTTAATTTTTTTATCATTCTTATAAAAGCCTTCTTGTTTTAATTGACCATTTTCATAATATTCTTTATATGGGCCATCTGGATGATTTGTTTGTGCCTTTGCTAATAATGTTAAGCAAGCAAAAGTCAACATGAGTAAGTATTTCATTGTAAATTTTTAATTTATCAATAAGTAAATATAAGATTTTTCTTCAATCGTAAACTTGAAATAACAAAAAAGGCTTCCAAACACTTTACAAGCATTCAGAAGCCTTGAATATGTTGATTTAGAAATTACCTTAATTCACAAAAGTCATAACAGCGTCATAAAAATCGGTTGGGTTTTCGGCATGCAACCAGTGACCAGCATTAGCAATGGTTACAATATCGGCTTTTGGAAAATGACGCTTGATAATTGGTTCATCATCGACACCTATATATTCAGAGCGATCGCCACGTAAAAACAAGGTATCACCATCAAAGGTTGCATAACTTGGTAAGGGCTCGCCAACTTCAGCCACTTCTTCTTTAAGCACGTCAATATTCATACGAAGCGCCAATAGGCCTTTTTCTTTCCAATATAAGTTTTTTAATAAAAACTGACGTGTTCCCATATCGGAAACATATTCGGCTAAAACCTTATCAGCTTGACCGCGGCTTTTTACCTCATCAAAATTTAAAGCACTTAATCCGTTTAAAATAGCATCGTGATGTACTGGATAAAAACGAGGCGAAATATCGGCTACAATTAATTTAGAAACCAACTCCGGATATTTGGTTGCAAACAACATCGCAGTTTTTCCTCCCATGGAATGCCCTAATAACACGATTTGCTCTAAACCATGAATTTCACAATACTGCTTTAAATCTTCGACCAAAACTTCATAACTAAAATCTTGGTGATGAAAACTGTGTCCGTGATTACGCTGGTCGACCATATGCACCTGAAACCCTTGATCAGCAAACTGCATACCCAATGTTTTCCAGTTATCGCCCATACCTAAAAAGCCGTGAAGAATAACAAATGGCTTCCCTTCACCCACTATATTTGAATGTAATACCATGCTTGTTTATTTTTTCAGCTTTCGTAAATACATTTGAATCACGTTTTCCACTCCTAAATATAAACTCTCAGCAACTAAAGCATGCCCGATAGACACCTCTAAAAGGCCAGGAATCTTATCACTAAAAAATTTAATATTATCTAAAGACAAATCGTGTCCTGCATTAACGCCTAGACCTAGCTTATTTGCAAATTCGGCACAGTCGGCATAAGGTTTAATGGCACTTTCATTCCCTAAACCATATTGGTGAGCAAATGCTTCAGTATACAACTCAATGCGATCGGTCCCGGTTTCTTTGGCACCTTCAATTTGTTCTAAAACCGGATCAACAAAAATAGAAGTACGAATACCATTCTGTTGAAATTCCTTAATCACATCAATTAAAAAATCTTTATGTTTAATAGTATCCCAACCTGCATTACTGGTAATGGCATCTTCGGCATCTGGCACTAAGGTTACCTGAGTAGGTTTCACTTCCAACACCAAATCTATAAACGATTTTATCGGGTTTCCTTCAATATTATATTCAGTATAAACTACAGATTTTAAATCGCGCGCATCCTGGTAACGAATATGGCGTTCGTCTGGTCTTGGATGTATGGTAACACCTTCGGCTCCAAACTCCTGAACATCTTTTGCAAATTGCACCACATTAGGCACATCGCCACCTCTGGAGTTTCTTAACGTTGCTATCTTATTTATATTTACACTTAGCTTTGTCATGTATTGCTGTTTTAAAAGACAAAAATACAAAGTAGAACAGGCTTATGTACTTTTTTTTTGATTAATTTGCATAGGATAAACGTAAGATAATGAAATACCCATGATGAAACTTAAGTCACATTACAGCGAGTTAATTCGGGTATTCCATGTGTCCATAAATAACAACAAAGTATAACACATGAAATTATCACAATACATAATTAACGATGTAAAACCACTAAATTACAATAGTAAAATTAGTGAGTTACAGAAAGTGTTTAACCAATTAACATGGTCTCACCTTCCTATTCAAGATGATAACAATACGTATTTAGGCTGTTTTTCTGAAACCGATGCGCATTGTGTAGAAAGCGATAAAACCGTTAACGATTATCGATACACCTTAGAAGATTTCTATGTTCGCGACACTACACTTTGGTTAGATGTTTTAGAAGCCTTTGCTGTGAATTCTACCAATATTATGCCTGTTTTAGGTGCCGATAACAGATATTTAGGTTATTATGAATTAAATGATGTAATTAGTTTATTTAATGAATCGCCTTTTTTCTCTGAAGCTGGAGGTGTTGTCGTAGTTGAGAAAGGCATTAACGATTATTCATTTAGTGAAATCAGCCAGATTGTTGAATCGAATAACGGCCGACTTTTAGGTGCTTTTGTTTCTAAAATGAATTCCGATTTAATTCAAATCACCCTAAAAATAAGTACCGGAGGAATCAGTGATATTATACAAACCTTTAGAAGATACAGCTACAATGTCATTTCTGGCCATGATGAAGACCGTTATTTAGAAAGCCTGAAAGAACGATCAGATTACCTGAATAAATACCTTAATATTTAACTTTTAAATATTAGCCGCTTTTTAAACGCTGCTTCTATTTAATTCAATTAAAAAAGACACCTATGAAAGTTGCTGTTTTTGGACGCTTTTACAACGAAACGACAACAACTTCGGTTGAACGCTTATTTGCCTATTTACTGGAAAAAGATGCCGATGCTTACATCGAAACCGAATTTTTCAACCTTATAAAAGAAAATTCTCCTCATATAGACGAGTACCGATCGTTTAAAACTTTCGACAAACTAGATAAGTCTTTCGACTTTCTGGTAAGTATTGGTGGTGATGGTACCATTTTACGGGCCATCATTTTTGTTAAGGATATGGATATTCCAATTATCGGTATCAATACCGGGCGTTTAGGATTTTTAGCAACCATACAGGTCGATCAGATCGAAAGCGCTATTCAAAATATTATTGACGGTAAATACAAAATATCGGAACGCAGTTTATTATCGGTAGAAACCTCTCCAGAAAACAAAGAAATAAGTGCGCTTAATTTCGCATTAAACGAGGTTGCTATAAGCCGAAAAAACACCACCTCCATGATTACCGTTGAAACCCATTTAGATGGTGAATACCTAACGTCATACTGGAGCGACGGATTAATCATCTCTACACCAACGGGGTCTACCGGTTATTCTCTTAGTTGTGGTGGTCCGGTAATCACGCCAAGCAACAACAGCTTTGTGTTGGCACCAATTGCTCCGCACAACCTAAGTGCACGTCCTTTAATTATTCCAGACTCTACCGAAATTCAGTTAAAAGTGGCCGGTCGCGAAGACAGCCATTTAATATCATTAGATTCCAGAATTGCCACTTTAGAGAACGGAACTATGATAACCATTAAAAAAGCCGACTTCACCATTAAAATGATTGATCTTTTAAATGAAAGCTTTTTAACTACACTGCGAAAAAAATTACTTTGGGGCGAAGACAAGCGCAATTAGACAATAATTTTACAGAAATGTTGTTTTAGACTAATACAATTTATAGCAAATTGTTATTGGCTAATCATATTTATTATATTTGCAATCTTTCGAACATTTATGAGGTATTTAACCGTATTGATAATAAGCATTTTAAGCATTCAAGTTAGTTATGCTCAAATTCACGAAATAGGAGTTTATTTAGGAGGCAGTAATTTTATTGGCGATGTTGGAGCGACCAATTACATCTCTCCTAATCAATTGGCAATAGGTGGAATTTATAAATGGAACCGCAGTAAACGCCACTCTTATCGTGCTTCTGTTATCTTTAGTGATTTAGAAGGCTTAGACTCAAAATCTGATGACCCGAGGCGTCAGCAACGTGGTTATGAATTCTCTAACGGCATCCTAGAAATTGCTGCCGGAATGGAATTTACCTTCATGGATTTCGATTTACACACAGGACGTAAACTAACCACACCGTATTTATTTACCGGGTTAAGTTTAACAAACTATGATGATACTTACTTTGTTAACGGTGAACAAACCGACGAAGGCAGTTCGAGTTGGACTTTCGGAATACCGATGGCACTGGGTGTAAAAACAACGTTTATTAACGGATTAATATTAGCTGTAGAAGTTGGAGCGCGCTACACCTTTACCGATGGTCTTGATGGCAGTTCACCTGCCGATAGCAATCTGCAACCCTACAGATTTGGAAATATAAATAACAATGACTGGTATGTATTCTCTGGTGTGACACTAACCTATACCTTTGGAGAAAAGCCATGTTATTGTACAAATTAAAATGAATTTAAGAGAAAGCATACAACCTAACAAACTACCAAAACACATTGCTATTATTATGGATGGCAATGGTCGTTGGGCTAAACAAAAAGGCATGATACGTGCCTTTGGTCATGAAAATGGAACAAAAGCTGTAAAAGAAGCCGTTGAATGCTGTGCAGAACTGGGTGTTGAAAACCTAACCCTTTACGCCTTTTCTACAGAAAACTGGAATCGCCCTAAATTAGAAGTCGATACTTTAATGAAATTACTTGTTAATTCATTAAAAAAAGAAATAAAAACACTTCAAGAAAATAACATAAAACTCTCTGCTATTGGCTGCTTAAACAACTTACCCCAAAAAGTGTATGCCGAGCTTCAGGAGGTCATAGAACAGACAAAAAGTAACAGCAGAATGACTTTAACGCTGGCTTTAAGCTATGGTTCGCGCGAAGAATTACTAAATACTGTTAAAGAGATTAGTATTAAAGTTAAAAATAACATAATTTCGCCGGAAAAGATTGATGAATCAATTATAAATGAGCATCTTTACACGCATGGTTTACCAGATGTAGACTTGCTTATTAGAACCAGTGGAGAGCAACGCATAAGCAACTTTTTACTTTGGCAAATCGCATATGCCGAATTGTATTTTACTAGCGTTTTATGGCCGGATTTTACAAAGGAGCATTTGTATGAAGCTATTATAGAATATCAAAAAAGAGAACGACGATTTGGGAAAACAAGTGAACAACTTAGCTAATAAACTACCTTTGACAAATTATATTAAACACTGCTTCGCAATATTACTTTTTGCATATAGCCTTACCATTCAAGCACAAGAAATACCTTATAATCAAGGTCGAGAATATACACTGGGAGATATAACCGTACTGGGAAACACCGCGTTTGAAGAACAAACCATAATTACCTATTCCGGATTAAGAAAAGGACAGGAAATTACCATTCCTGGTGAAGATATTAGTGCTGCCATTAAAAAACTTTGGAACTCAAAACTATTCAGCGATATTGAAATTTACATCACCAAAGTTGAAGGTGATACAGCGTTCCTTGAAATCAGATTATCTGACCTTCCACAACTTAACGAATTAAAAGTGAACGGCGTTAAAAAAGGTAAAGTTGAAGGTATTATAAAAGACAATAAACTTAATAAAGGGGTTAAGGTTACAGAAAACTTAATAACAACAACTAAAAACTACTTAACCAGCAAGTATAAAAAAGAAGGGTTTTTAAACACTAAAGTTTATATAGATACCAAAGAAGTAAAAGACTCTTTACCTACGGCCAGAGTTAATATGCTTGTTAACATCGATAAAGGTGAAAAAGTAAAAATCGATCATATCGTGTTTAACGGAAACGAAGTTTTAACCGACAAAACACTTCGTAAAAGCATGAAAAATACGAAACAAAAAAACCCAATTCGTGTTCTAAAACGTTCAAAGTATATTGAGGCCGATTATAAAGAAGATCTTGTAAGCCTTGTTGACAAATACAAAGAAAATGGTTATCGTGATGCCCGCGTACTTTCAGACAGTATTTCTATTAACAGCGATAAAACCATTTCATTAAACATTAATGTTGAAGAAGGCGAAAAATATACTTTTGGAGACATCACTTTTATTGGTAATACCGTATACTCTAACGACCTATTAAATCGCGTTTTACGTATTAGAAAAGGAGACACCTATAATGGGGTATTACTTCAAAAGCGCATTGCTGATGATTCTAAACCAGATGGTGACGACATTACCAACTTATACCAAAACAACGGTTATTTATTCTCACAAATCAACCCGGTTGAAGTAAGTGCCGATAACAATGTAATCGATATGGAAGTAAGAATTACCGAAGGTAAACCAGCTTACTTTAACAGTGTATCGGTTGTTGGAAACGACAAAACAAACGACCACGTTATCTATCGTGAAATTCGTACCCGTCCGGGACAATTATACAGTAAAGCGAATGTGGTTCGTACCGTTCGTGAGCTTGGTCAGTTAGGATTCTTTGATGCTCAGGAAATCTCTCCTGACTTTAAAAATGCAAATCCTAATGAAGGAACCATCGATATGGAATACTCTGTAAAAGAAACTGGATCGAGCCAGATTGAGCTTCAAGGTGGTTACGGTGGTGGAGGTTTCATCGGAACCTTAGGATTATCGTTTAACAACTTTGCAATTAAAGATATCTTCAAGAAAGATGCTTATAAGCCAATCCCAATGGGAGATGGTCAAAAATTAGCTTTACGTTTACAAGCCAGCCGTTTTTATCAAACCTATAGTTTTTCGTTCTCTGAACCTTGGATGGGAGGAAAACGTCCGGTACAGTTTTCATCATCGTTATCACATACAAAACAGTTCTTATACGACTACCAAACAGGTAACGCCGATAAATCTAGAAGTTTCAATATTACAGGTATTACTTTTGGTTTAGCAAAACGCTTGCAGGTTCCTGATGATTACTTTACATTGTCTCAGGCTATCAGTTACCAACGTTACGACTTAAACAACTATAACACCGGATTATTTACATTCGGTGATGGTTTCTCAAACAACTTATCATATACTGTTGGTTTAAGCAGAAACAACACAAGTGTAGACCCTATTTATCCAACAGGAGGTTCTAACTTTGCAGTTACCGCAAAATTATCATTCCCATACTCTTTAGTAAATGGTGTAGACTATTCGGCACTTAAAGCGGAAAGAGATGATAATGTAGCTGTCTTAACAGACTCTAACTCTACTGAAACTGAATTATCTGATGCTAACACTAGAATTTCTGAAATCGACCAAGAACGTTACAACTGGTTAGAATTTTATAAAGTAAAATTCAAGGCAGACTGGTACACACAAATCTTTAAAGATTTAGTATTAAAGCCTAGTGTAGAATTTGGTTTCTTAGGTGCTTATAACCAAGACCGTGGGGTAATTCCTTTTGAAAGATTCTTCCTTGGAGGTGACGGTTTAGGAAGTTACAGTTTAGATGGTAGAGAAGCTATCGCGTTACGTGGTTACCCTAACCAATCGTTATCTACAAACGATGGTGGTACCATTTACAATAAATTCTCTTTAGAGTTACGTTATCCAATTACATTAAAAGCTTCGGCTAAAATTTACGGATTAACATTCCTTGAAGCAGGTGCTTCATATAACGAATTTAAAGATTATAATCCTTTCGACCTACAACGTTCTGCAGGTCTTGGACTTAGAATCTTTATGCCTGCTTTCGGATTATTAGGTATCGATTTCGGTCACGGATTCGACCCAATTCCAGGAGAAGCGACTAAGAGTGGATGGCAAACGCACTTTATCATTG
Organism: Aestuariibaculum lutulentum; assembly: GCF_032926325.1. Classification (NCBI taxonomy): domain Bacteria; kingdom Pseudomonadati; phylum Bacteroidota; class Flavobacteriia; order Flavobacteriales; family Flavobacteriaceae; genus Aestuariibaculum; species Aestuariibaculum lutulentum. The sequence goes on along the minus strand of NZ_CP136709.1, from coordinate 1,823,627 downwards.
GACAACAATTTTAATTTTGGCACGATATTTTCTAATAACATTATAAGTATTTGCAGAAGAATTGAAATTTTTGAAATTAAATTTCGTTTATTTTAAAATGAGCATTCTAAAATTTTTCATACCGAGGAAAATGTTTATTTTGCGTCAACCATTTGATCACTTGAATGACGAACTTTAACCAATAAAAAAATCAGTTCTAATCGTGGCAGAAACAAAAATATCATCTGTCTTTTTAGAATTTATAACCAATAAATTAAAAAACTTAACAGATGAAAAATAACGTTCTTTTTTTACTGATACTAGTTTTTACATTAAGCTTTGCTTCTCATGCACAACGCGGGGTTCGAATAGCTTATATAGACACAGAGTACATATTAGAAAACGTTCCGGAATACCAAGAGGCTACATCTCAACTTAACGATAAAGCCAACAAATGGAAATCTGAAATAGACACTAAACTAAGTGCTGTAGAACAAAAACGAAAAGACCTGAGTAACGAAAAAGCCCTTTTAACCAAAGAGCTTATCGAAGAACGCGAAGAAGATATTGCTTTCGAAGAGCAGGAAATTTTAGATTATCAACAAAAGCGTTTTGGCCCTAACGGCGATTTGTTCATTCAAAAACGTCAGTTGATGCAGCCTATTCAAGATCAGATTTTTGCAGCTGTTCAGGATATTGCAACAAGCAGAAAATACGATTTCATCTTTGATAAATCCTCTGAAGCTACTATGTTATATTCTGCGAAACAATTCGATTTAAGCGAACAGATTATAAGAAGCATTAGCAGAACAGCAAAACGTACTCAGGCCCAGTCCAAAGCTGAAAAACGAGCTGCCGAAGATGAAGAATTAGTTCCTGAAATTAATGAAGAATTAGAAGCTCGAGAAAAAGCATTACAGGAAAAACAAGCCGCAAGAGAAAGTGCTGTTGAATTACGCAGACAAGAAATTTTAGCGGAGCGTGAGGCCAAACAAAAAGAAGCCGAAGAACGTCGCCAACAAATACTTGCAGAACGCGAAGCTGCAAAACAAGCCAAATTAGATGCCAGAAAACAAAGCACTGAAAAAACCGAAGATGCAGCTTCTAATGCCAAAACAAGCACAGATGCCAAAGCTGCGGAAAGCACAGGTGAAGTAAAAACTCAGGCTCAGCTTATTGAAGAGAACAGACAGAAAAAATTAGCCGAACGCGAGGCCAGAAAAAAAGAATTAGAAGAAAAAAGACAAAAAATATTAGAAGAAAGACAACGCGAGAGAGATAGTATCAACAACAATAATTAATTAAACAATTTAAAACACACTTAATACTTTTTTAAAAATGAAACAATTAAAGAACCTTTTATTAGCAACTGTACTATGTGTTGCATCTGTAACTTTATCAAATGCACAAAGTAAAGTAGCTCATATTAACACTCAGGAGTTAATTCAGGCAATGCCGGAGATGAAAGCTGCACAAACTCAACTTGAGACTTTAAGCAAAACATATCAAACAGATATGCAAGCTTCAATTACAGAATACCAAAATACAGCAAAACAATACGACGCAGAAGCTGCAACTAAAACAGAAGAAGAAAACGCTAAGAGAATGCAGGAATTACAAGAAAAGCAAATGCGTATTCAACAATTCCAGTCTGATGCTCAAAAAGATTTACAAAAGAAAGAAATGGACTTATTAAAGCCTATTACTGAAAAAGCTAGAACTGCAATTTTAAAAGTAGCAAGAGCTCAAGGTTTTGATTACGTTTTAGATTCTGCTCAAGGTGTAACAATCTTAGCTGATGGTAAAGACTTATTAAACGATGTAAAGAAAGAATTAGGTATCTAATCATCTTTATTTAGAAATTTAATTAAAAGCTGCTTTTCACAAAGCAGCTTTTTTTATTTTTGTTACTATGAGCAAACAACCTATTGGCATTTTCGATTCTGGTGTTGGAGGCACCTCAATTTGGAAAGAAATACACGCCCTTTTACCTCACGAAAACACCATCTACCTTGCCGATAGTGCCAATGCCCCTTATGGCTTAAAGGGCAAAGACAAAATTGTTCAATTAAGTATCAAAAATACCGAATATTTAATCAGGCAGGAATGTAAACTTATTGTTGTGGCATGCAATACAGCAACCACGAATGCCATAAGTGTTTTAAGAGCTAACTATGATATTCCATTTATTGGTATTGAACCGGCCATTAAACCAGCCGCTCTACAAACCAAAACAAACAGTGTAGGGATTTTAGCAACCAAAGGTACTTTAAGTAGCGAACTCTTCTCTAAAACGTCTGGCCTTTTTGCCAGTAATATTAAAGTTATCGAACAGGTTGGTGAAGGTATTGTTGAACTAATTGAAGCTGGACAAGTGTATTCGGAAACCATGCGCCAATTGTTAACAAAGCATCTACAACCTATGATTGATGCCAACATCGATTATCTGGTTTTAGGTTGTACTCATTACCCCTATTTAATGCCTTTACTTTTAGAATTACTTCCAAATCAGGTGAAAATTATAGATTCTGGTGCTGCTGTAGCGAAACAAACCAAAGCCGTTTTAGAAAATCATGGCCTTCTAAACATGCAAACCGACAAACCACAAAACACCTTTTTCACCAACGGCAATCCCAAAGTAATGGCAAACTTACTTGACGATAAATTTGAAGTGAATTTCCTGAATTTTTAACTATTGCATTAGCGATTGAAGCTTCGTTCGAGCTCTGCCAATTTTATATTGATAAGCGACTGCTGAAATATTTATATTCATGAGTTCATTAACTTAAAATAGAGTCTCACGAATAAAATGCCACCCAAAGGGTAATGCCCAACACCTAACTAGTCCTCCTTAAACCAACTGGAATACTTTACGTAGTTATTAGCAATACGATCGATTTGTCCCGAAATGAGCTCCTGACTTATATCCTTGATTTTCTTTGCTGGAACACCGGCATAAATACTTCCGGATTCTACATGTGTATTTTGAGTTAACACCGCTCCTGCTGCTATAATACTATTGCTTTCAATCACACAATCGTCCATTACAATACTGCCCATACCTATTAACACATTATCGTGAATGGTACAACCATGAACTAAGGCATTATGTCCGATAGAAACATTATTACCAATGTTTGTTGGTGCGGTTTGATACGTGGCATGAATAACAGCACCATCCTGCACATTCACCTTATTCCCCATTTTTATATAATGCACATCCCCACGAATTACAGCATTAAACCATACGCTACATTCCTCTCCCATCGTTACATCTCCAACTATAGTCGCATTTTCGGCTATATAACAATCCTCGGGAATTTGAGGCGATTTTCCGTTTACAGGTTTTATTAAAGGCATATTGAATTTTGAAAAATTTAATTTACGGCAGGACAATTACAATCATAACGCTGACGACGACACCCAAAGTTATATCCTAAAGTAAATTGATGAAACCCACCGTTGGTATATACGACAGAATTACTTTGATACGTATACGTATAAGCAAACATAAACTTATTGTAATTAATTCCCAAAATAGGCGTGAATTGATTTAAACGTTGACTCTTAACATCTGTTCCCGAGTTGGTATACTCGGCACCGTCGAAACTGTTTCTATACGACAAACCTCCCCAAATGGTTCCGAAATCCATCGATTTATAAGCTTTAGCATTAATATCTATTGCTGCCTCCTTAGTCGCCTCACGATACTGAAACATTACAGAAGGTTCAAAACTCCATTCACTACCATACTTACTATACACATACCCAGTAGTTAATAAATAACGTCTTAAATTACTTGTAATATTGATATCACGGTTTATTCCTGAATTATTTAAAAGATTCTTTACCGTTCCATGTAAATAAAAATCTAAAAACTGATACGAAAATCCGAAGTCCATATTAAAATTGGTTTCGTTTTGTACCGTTCCATCAATGATAGGATCTGGACCATCAAATAAAAATGAGGTTTCATCCAAGCGATACTGAATAATCCCAGCACTTAAACCAAACGATAACATATTTAAATCGACTTCACTTCTGGAAAACATTAAATGATGCGCATAGGTTGCGTAAGCACCGTTCTGCGAATGATAACCGTTCTTATCTTTAAATAGAATTCCACCTATTGCTGAAGGCGATTCTCCAATTCTACTATTAACACTTAAAGTCATTAATCGTGGTGCGTCTTCATGTCCAAACCACTGTTGACGTCCTGTTAACCTAACCTTGGCACAATTAGCAGCCCCAGCCATCGACGGGTGAATTAAATAATAATTGTCGGTAAGATAATCGGTATATATAGGTAAACCTTCTTGAGAAAATGCGACTTGAACAAACAATAAACTAATGGTTGCGATTAAAAAGCTTTTTAATTTCATATTAAGTTTACACTATAAATTGAATTGTTTTGAGGTTACCTTTATGTCACAAAACTCGTCTTTTAACCGGTTCAATAAGAGGCAACAAAACTCAAATATATGGATAACTAAAGTTTTCTTTTAGTATTTTTGTAAAAAATTAGCTAAAATGAAAACATACAAAGTTTCGGTAAGAGAAACAACCAATAATACGATAGTAAAATTCGAACTAAACGAATTTATTACACAACATCAAAGTTTTGAATTTAACAATATTGATGAGGCTAAATCTTCACCGTTAGCACAACAATTATTCTATTTACCATTCGTTAAAAAAGTATACATCTCAGGAAACTTTATTGCTGTAGAGCGTTACAGTATTGTAGAGTGGAGTGATGTTCAGGATGAAATGGCGGAACAAATTGAATCATACTTAAATGATGGAGGTGTTGTAATTGAAAAAACAGCGGAATCTAAAAAAGTTCCTGTTACCGTTTATGCTGAAAGCACACCAAACCCATCGGTTATGAAATTTGTCGCTAACAAGAAAATTGTAACAGCTTTATTTGAATTCACATCTATCGACGAGGCCAAACTATCACCTCTTGCTACAGAGTTATTCCATTTCCCTTTTGTTAAAAGTGTTTTTATTGAAGAAAACTACGTATCCATTACAAAATACGACGTTGCCGAATGGCAAGATATCACTATAGAATTACGTGAGTTTATTAAAAATTATATTGAAAACGGGAAAGAAGTTGTAGTTGCCGGAGCTGCAGAACAGTTACAGAAATCTACAGAACAATTAGACTCTAATTTTGATGCTTTAGATGACACTTCGAAACAAATTATAAACATTCTGGAGGAATACGTTAAACCAGCTGTAGCTAGTGATGGAGGAAACATTCAATTCATCTCTTACGATGAAAACACTAAAAATGTTAGCGTTCTTTTACAAGGCGCTTGTAGCGGATGTCCATCATCTACATTCACTCTTAAAAGTGGTATTGAAAATATGCTAAAAGAAATGCTACAAGGAAAAGTTAACACAGTTGAAGCTATCAACGGTTAATACAGTTTGCTCACAAAATACCCTCAAGCGTTCATTTAATTATGAGCGCTTTTTTTTATGACTTAAACCGTCTGCTATTGCATTTGATATAATTAGGTATCCAAAACCAATAAAAGCGTCGTGTAAAGCCTTTAAAATAACTCTCCGGTAGTGAACTGTATATTAAACAAAAAAGCCTTTATCTACAATGATAAAGGCTTTTGATATTTGAAGTTTTGTGACCAGGCTGGGGTTCGAACCCAGGACCCTAACATTAAAAGTGTTATGCTCTACCAGCTGAGCTACCTAGTCTTTCATGGCTCGTGTCTCTGTCATTACACAAGGCATATAATAAAAAATCCTCAGTCTATTCTATAAGACTGAGGATCAAAAAAGGCAACGACCTACTCTCCCACAAATGGCAGTACCATCGGCGCTAACGGGCTTAACTTCTCTGTTCGGAATGGTAAGAGGTGAGCCCCGTCGCTATAATCACCTTAAATTTTAGGTTGGTGTAACTTACATCAACCGCGCATCACGCGCTAATATTTTAACATATTGAAAAAAGAACCATATCGGTTAGATACTATTTAAAAAATCTGTACTCTTAAAAAAAACAGGCGTACAATAAGCCTATGGGTTATTAGTACTACTCGGCTATGACATTACTGCCTTTACACCTGTAGCCTATCAACGTGGTCATCTCCCACGACCCTTTAAAGAAATCTCATCTTGT